>JAODNB010000077.1 GCA_025464795.1 Frankiales bacterium | reverse complement strand
TGTCGACGCGGAAGATGCGCACACCGTGCGAGGTCCAGTGCCGCACCACGCGGAGCACCTCGGCGTACAGGCCCGCCGGGTCGTTGTCGAAGTTGAGCGGGTAGATGTCCTGGTACTTCTTCGGCGGGTTCTCGGCGAACGCGATCGTCCCGTCGGCGCGCGTGGTGAACCACTCGGGGTGCTCCTTGGCCCAGGGGTGGTCCGGGGCGCACTGCAGCGCGAGGTCGAGGGCGACCTCCATGCCGAGCTCGCCCGCGCGTGCCACGAAGGCGTCGAAGTCCTCGATGGTGCCGAGGTCGGGGTGGACCGCATCGTGGCCGCCGTCCTTGGAGCCGATGGCCCAGGGGGAGCCCGGGTCGAGCGGGCCCGGGGTCAGGGTGTTGTTCGGGCCCTTGCGGTTGATCTCCCCGACCGGGTGGATCGGAGGGAGGTAGACGACGTCGAACCCCATCTCGGCGATCGCGGGCAACCGCCGGGCCGCGGTCGCGAAGGTGCCCGAGGTCGTCTCGGTCGCGCCCTCGCTGCGGGGGAAGAACTCGTACCAGCTGCCGTAGAGCGCTCGACGGCGATCCACCCAGACCTTGTAGGAGGCAGACGCGGTGACGAGCTCGCGGATCGGGTGCTCGCGCAGGAGCTGGACCAGGGCGGGTGCGAGGGCGGCCTCGAGCCGGGTGCTTGCCGGCTTGGTCGGGTCGCGGAGCACGGCCGGCACGCCGTCCAGCGCACCGCGCAGGGTCTTGGGCAGGCCCTCGGCGGCACGCTCGTACAAGCGCGCGCCCTCCTCGAGGACCATCTCGACATCGACCTCGGCCTCGACCTTCAGCGGGGCGTCGTGCCACCAGGTCCCGAGCGGGTCGCTCCAGGCCTCCACGGTGTAGGACCAGAGACCCTCTGCGTCGACCGTGATCGGCACCGCCCACTGGTCGTCGGCGAGGGGCGTCATCCGGTGGAACGGCGAGCGCCCACCACCGGGCTTCTTGACCACGACGTTGCAGGCAACGGCGTCGTGGCCCTCGCGGAAGACTGTTGCTCTCACCTCAAAGGTCTGGCCGGCGACAGCGCGCGCCGGATAGGCCCCGCAAGAGACCACAGGGCTGACATTCGTGACTGCTAAGCGTCCGACCACGAGGCGACCGTACCCAGGTTCATGATCACGGAACGCATTAGTTCGCTACTCATCAGTAGGCGTTGCAGTCGTGTGCCCGCGGTTCGCCGGCGTCGCGGGAGTGGCTAGGGTTCCCCGGGTGAGAGCACTCCGCAGGTTCACCGTCCGCCTGGCCCTTCCGACCCCGCTCGCCCCGCTGGCTGAGCTGGTCATGAACTTGCGATGGTCCTGGCACCACGCGAGCCTCGACCTGTTCGAGAGCATCGACCCCGCGGTGTGGCAGGCGGTGAACCACGATCCCGTCCAGCTCCTGGGGGAGGTCAGCCCGGAGCGCCTGGCTGAGCTCGCGGCCGACGCTGCCTTCCTCGAGCAGATGAGGGCCGTCCACGCGGACCTGCAGACCTACCTGACGACGCCGAAGTGGTACCAGTCGCTCGAGGGCGCTCCGAAGACGATCGCCTACTTCTCCCCGGAGTTCGGGATCACCGAGGTCCTTCCGCAGTACTCCGGGGGTCTGGGCATCCTCGCCGGCGACCACCTGAAAGCAGCTTCTGATCTTGGCGTCCCGATCCTGGGGGTCGGGCTGCTCTACCGCGCGGGGTACTTCAAGCAGTCCCTGAACGCCGAGGGATGGCAGCAGGAGCGCTACCCACCGCTCGACCCGCACGGGCTTCCGCTAACCCTGCTGAGGACGGCTGACGGCGCGCCGCTGGAGGTCTCCGTCGGTCTGGCGGAGGGGCGCACGCTGCATGCGCAGGTCTGGAAGGCGCAGGTCGGCCGGGTGCCGCTGCTCCTGCTCGACTCCGACGTGGAGGCCAACGCCGCCGCAGAGCGGCAGGTCACCGACAGGCTCTACGGCGGCGGCAGCGACCACCGGCTCAACCAGGAGCTGCTCCTGGGCATCGGCGGCGTCCGGGCGATCCGTGCCTACACCGCGCTCACGGGCGACCCCGAACCCGAGGTGTTCCACACCAACGAGGGCCATGCCGGCTTCCTCGGCATCGAGCGGGTACGTGAGCTGGTCGCGCAGGGACTGTCCTACGACGAGGCCCTCGAGGCCGTGCGCGCAGGCACCGTCTTCACGACCCACACGCCCGTCCCCGCCGGCATCGACCGCTTCCCGCGCGACCTGATCGCGGGGGTCTTCGCCGGCGGTGCGCTTCCCGGGGTGCCGCTCGAGCGCGTCCTCGAGCTCGGCGCCGAGGAGGACCCCTCAGTCTTCAACATGGCGCACATGGGGCTGCGCCTGGCGCAGCGCCGCAACGGCGTGGCCAAGCTGCACGGCATCGTGAGCCGCGAGATGTTCAGCGAGCTGTGGCCGGGCTTCGATGCCGCTGAGGTGCCCATCTCTTCCGTCACGAACGGGGTGCACGCTCCGACCTGGGTGGCCCGCGAGGTTTTCGAGCTCGCGGAGCGCGAGATCGGCACGTCGATCACGACCGAGGCCCAGGGCTGGGAGCAGATCGAGAAGGTGGCTGACACGTCGGTGTGGGCGACCCGCCGCGTCCTGCGCCAGCGGCTGGTCGAGGAGGTGCGCCGGCGCATCCACGACTCGTGGCTGCAGCGCGGAGCCACTGAGGCGGAGCTCGGCTGGACCTCGTCCGTCTTCGATCCCGACGTCCTGACGATCGGGTTCGCCCGACGCGTGCCGTCGTACAAGCGGCTGACGCTGATGATGCGCGACCCCGAGCGGCTGAAGGCGCTGCTGCTCGATCCCGAGCGCCCGATCCAGCTCGTCATCGCCGGCAAGGCTCACCCTGCAGACGACGGCGGCAAGGAGCTCGTGCAGCAGATCGTCCGCTTCGCTGACCAGGAGGACGTGCGGCACCGCATCGTGTTCCTGCCCGACTACGACATCGGCATGGCCCGCTACCTGTACGGCGGCTGCGACGTGTGGCTCAACAACCCGCTGCGTCCGCTGGAGGCCTGTGGCACGTCGGGCATGAAGAGCGCCCTCAACGGCGGTCTCAACCTGTCCATCCTCGACGGCTGGTGGGACGAGATGTACGACGGCGAGAACGGCTGGGCCATCCCCACCGCCGATGGCGTCACGGACCCCAACCGTCGCGACGACCTGGAGGCCTCGGCCTTCTACGAGCTCGTGGAGAAGCAGGTCCGTGCTCGCTTCTACGACCGCGACTCCGGTGGCATCCCGCAGCGCTGGATCGACATGGTCCGGCACACCCTGCAGACCACCGGCCCAAAGGTGCTGGCCTCGCGCATGGTGCGGGACTACGTCCACCACTTGTACACCCCGGCTGCCGGTGCCTCCCGATCCCTTGCTGCAGAAGGGTTTGCGCCCGCGAAGGAGCTGGCTGCCTGGCGCGGTCGGATCGTCGGGCAGTGGCCGCGCGTGCGCGTCCTGCACGTCGAGGGCGGCGGGGTCGGTGACGCGCCGGCTGTGGGTTCATCGCTGCTCGTACGTGCGACGGTGGACCTCGGTGGGCTCGATGAGAGCGATGTCGTCGTGCAGGCGGTGTACGGCCGCGTCGACGAGCTCGATGTCCTTCACCGGCCGGTCTACGTGCCGATGGCAGCAGCCGGGACGGGCGACGACGGCCTGCCGCGCTACGAGGGCACGGTGTCGCTCGAGCGCGCAGGGTCCTACGGCTACACGGTCCGGGTGCTCCCGCACTCGTCCTGGCTGCCCGGCGACGCCGAGCTGGGCCTGCTCGCTCAGGCCTGATTCAGCGCAGGGCGCGGAAGAGCAGGACCGAGCGCGACGTCATCGTGACGGTGCCGCCGGGCTCGACCGTGTCGAGGTCCAGGTCGTCCGCTGTGTCCAGCACGAGCTGGTAGCCCGCGGCCCAGGGCGCTCCGGGAAGCGTGAGGGCGAGGTCGTCGGCGCCAGGGTGCAGGACCATCAGGAAGCTGTCGTCCTCCACGGCTTCGCCTCGGGGACCTCGGCTCCTGATCCCACGACCGTCGACGTACATCGCGAGGGTCTGCTGCCCCGGGTCGAACCACTCGGTGTCGGTGAGCTCGGCGCCGTCCGGACCGAACCACGCGATGTCGCTGACGCCGTCGTCGCCGAGGGACCTGCCGGAGAAGAACGCCTTCTGCCGGAAGACCGGGTGGTCCTTGCGGAGCTTGAGCACCCGAGCGACGAGGTCGTAGACCTCCTGGCCTGCAGGGGGGACGTCCCAGTCGACCCAGGACACCTCGTTGTCCTGGCAGTAGGCGTTGTTGTTGCCACCCTGGGTGCGAAAGACCTCGTCGCCCATGGTCAGCATGGGGACGCCCGTCGACAGCAGGAGCGTCGTGAGCAGGTTCTTCACCTGCCGCACCCGAAGTGCCTGGACCACGGGGTCTGAGGTCTCGCCCTCGACCCCGCAGTTCCACGACCGGTTGTGCGACTCGCCGTCCCGGTTGTCCTCTCCGTTCGCGGTGTTGAGCTTGTGCTCGTACGTGGTGAGGTCCCGAAGCGTGAAGCCGTCGTGCGCGGTCACGAAGTTGATGGAGGCGTAGGGCCGGCGGCCGTCGTCCTGGTAGAGGTCGGAGGATCCCGAGAGGCGGTAGGCGAGCTCGCGGACCCCCTGCGCCTGCCCTCGCCACACGTCACGCACCGTGTCGCGGTACTTGCCGTTCCACTCGGTCCACAGCGGCGGGAACTCGCCGACCTGGTAGCCGCCCTCACCCACGTCCCACGGTTCGGCGATGAGCTTGACCTGCGACACCACCGGGTCTTGCTGGATGACGTCGAAGAAGGCCGACAGCTTGTCGACGTCGTGCATCGAGCGAGCCAGTGCCGACGCGAGGTCGAACCGGAAGCCGTCCACCTGCATCTCCGTGACCCAGTAGCGGAGCGAGTCCATGAGCAGCTGCAGGACGTGCGGGTTGCGGGCATCCAGGGTGTTGCCGCAGCCGGTGTAGTCGCGGTACTCCCGCGGGTCTTCCTCGAGCCGGTAGTAGTGCGCGTTGTCGATCCCGCGGAACGAGATCGTCGGTCCCTCCTGATCGCCCTCTGCAGTGTGGTTGTAGACGACATCGAGCAGCACCTCGATGTCGGCGGCGTGCAGGGCGCGGACCATGGACTTGAACTCACGGACCTGCTCGCCGCGCGAACCGCTCGCCGAGAACGCGGCGTGGGGAGCGAAGTAGCCCAGGGTGTTGTAGCCCCAGTAGTTCGTCAGCCCGCGACGCAGCAGGTTCGGCTCGGACACGAAGTGGTGCACCGGCATCAGCTCGACAGCGGTGATGCCGAGCCGCTTCAGGTGGTTGATCGCCGCGGGGTGCGCCAGCCCTGCGTACGTCCCCCGGAGGTTCTCCGGGATGTCGGGATGACGCATGGTGAAGCCTCGGACGTGCAGCTCGTAGATGACCGTGTCAGACCAGGCGTGGTGCGGTCTGTGGTGGTCCTCGCCCCAGGGGAAGGCGTCATGGACGACGACAGACTTCGGGACGAAGGGCGCGCTGTCCTGGTGCTGCTGGTGCTCGGTCGCGGCTTCGGTGTCCGGGTCTTTGCCGAACGTCGACCCGAAGACGGCGCCGTCGAGCCGGAACTCGCCCTCGATGGCGCGCGCGTAGGGGTCCACGAGCAGCTTGCACGGGTTGAAGCGCAGTCCTTCCGCGGGGGAGAAGGGCCCGTCCACCCGGAACCCGTAGCGCTGGCCTGGTCCCACCTGCGGCAGGAAGCCGTGCCAGACGTGGTAGGTCGACTCCTCGAGCGGGATCCGCGTCTCGGCGCCCTTCTCGTCGAACAGGCAGAGGTCGACCGCCTCGGCGCCCTGGCTGAACAGCGCGAAGTTCGTCCCCTCGCCGTCCCAGTGCGCACCGAGTGGGAACGGTCGTCCTGGCCACGGGCGCTCGGTCACGCGCAGAACCTATCGGGGCGCAGGAGCCCGCTGGCCGGGCACGCGGCTGGCGGACCGGCGCTCGGTCGGGAGCAGGTCGGCCAGGCTCGCGCCCACCGGCAGGACCACGGCCTGCCCCCGCTTGCCCCGCTCGAGCATCGCGTGGACCACGAGCGCGTTGCGGAGCAGCGCGGCGAACTCCTCCGGCTGGGTCAGCAGCCAGCTGTGGCGCCCGTGCACGACCTCGGTCGGGAGGTTCCCCGAGAGCCCCTTGAGCGGGCCCGGGAGGATGAGCTTGTCCTCGTCGCCCCAGATGAACAGGACCGGCATCCCGCTCGCGACCAGCCGTGCTGCCTGCTCGGACAGGTCCGCCGTCAGGGCGAGCTTGGCGGTGAGCGCCATGGTCAGGGGCTTGCGCAGCAGGTTCGGGACGTAGGCCCGCAGCATGCCGGGAGCCGACTGCGCGATCTCCTTCGGGCTCAGCTCTGACAGCGTCCCGAGCGCCCATCGCAGCCAGGACGCGTCGACGAGCCCCTCCCGGGCCCCGGGTGCGCCGCCGACGGAGTTGATGAGGGTGAGCGAACGCACGCGGGCGGGGCGGTCGGTCGCGAGCTGGAGCGCCAC
>JAODNB010000075.1 GCA_025464795.1 Frankiales bacterium | reverse complement strand
GGATGAAGGTCGGCTGGAAGGTCCCGAAGTCGGCGAGCAGGTTCTTGATGTCCGCGGTGTGCCCCATCCGGGCACCGGTCTCGACGCAGGCGACCTGGATCAGCCGAGCGAAGACGTGCGCCAGGGGCAGGAACAGCAGGGTCGAGCCCTCGGAGTTGAACAGCTCGGGGATGACCTTGCCGGCAGAGCGGCCGGTGCCCAGCAGGTTGCCGTGGGTCAGCTCGCAGCCCTTCGGCCGGCCCGTCGTGCCCGAGGTGTAGATGATCGTGGCGAGGCTGTCGACGCCGAGGGTCTTGCGGCGGGCGTCGAGCTCGGACTCAGGCACGTCGCGTCCTGAGGCCGCGAGCTCCTCGAGGCCGCCGGCGTCGATGTTCCAGCTGGCCACCAGGTCGGGGAGCTGGTCGTTCACAGCGTCGAACGTGCTCTGGTGCGTGGAGCTCTCGAGGATCACGGCCACCGCACCGGAGTCGCCGAGGTTCCACTGGACCTGCTCCGCGGAGGAGGTCTCGTAGATCGGCACGGTCACCGCACCCGCGGCCCAGATCGCGTAGTCGCAGAGCGTCCACTCGTACCGGGTCTTGCTCATGAGACCGACGCGGTCACCGGCCTTCACACCCCCGGCGATGAGGCCCGCTGCCACCGACCGGACCTCGCTGGCGAACTCCTTGGCCGTCACGGGTGCCCAGCGACCGTCGACGCGGCGGGTGAACACCACGTCGTCAGGCCCGTTCTCCGCGTGTGCGAAGACCGCGTCGACGAGAGCCTCGTCGTCTGCGACCTCGATGGCCTGGGGGGTGGAGTACTCCTGCACCAGCTGTCTCCTCGCGTGTGACACGTGTGTTGCCAACTTAGCTGTTGGCGGTGACGCGGGTCACGCGGTCCGTTGCGTGCAGACTCGTTCAAGCGCCGGGCAGGGCCTGCCGAGGCAAGGGGGGTGGGAGCGGACGTGACCGAAGTGCCCCGCACGGCTGCGTGCCCGTCGTGCGGCGCTGCTGTGCGCCCCGATGCCCCCTGGTGCATGCTCTGCCACACCGACCTGCGACCTCAGGCTCCTGAGCCCGCTGTCGTCCCTGCCCAGGCCCCCATCGCGCCGGCACCGACCGCCTCCTACGGCCCGCCCGCGCCGGACCCGCTGACCCAGCCGCTGTCCGAGGTCCTCGGCGAACCTCGTGCGGAGGCCTCCTGGCCCTGCGGGATGTGCCAGGCCGTCAACCCGATGACGGCGGACGTCTGCGGCGTCTGCCAGCAGCCGTTCCTGGCCGCGATGCGCTCAGGCGAGCAGCCCGTGCTGGTCCTGCCCGTCGTCGGGGACATCGGCCGGCTCAGCCGCGGCCGTCGCATCGCGCTGGCGCTCGGCCTCGTCGCTGTGCTCCTCATCCCGCTCGCGATCATCACGCTCCTGCTGACAAGCAGCCCGCCGCCGGACCACGTCACGCCGCTCCCCAGCTCACCGGCCGTCGTCAGCACCCCCTGACCGGGCGGCTCCTAGGCTGGTCGCTGTGCGGGTCCACGTGGTGAGCGACGTCCACGGCAGCGTCGAGGCGCTGGCGAGGGCGTCCGAGGGAGCGGACGTCCTGGTCTGCTTGGGCGACCTCGTGCTCTTCCTCGACTACCAGGACCCCGCGGGCGGGATCTTCGCCAGCCTCTTCGGGGTCGAGGCGGCGACGACCCTCATCGCCCTCCGCAGCGCCAAGCAGTTCGACGACGCCCGAGCCTGGTCCCGGTCGCTGTGGGCCTCGCTCGGCGGCGACCCTCAGGCGGTGCTCCAGGAGAAGGTCCGGGAGCAGTACGAGGCCCTGTTCGCCGTGATGCCTGCCGCCACCTACCTGACCTACGGCAACGTCGACGTGCCCTCCCTCTGGCCGGACTACCTCAGGCCGGGGCAGACGGTGCTGGACGGGCAGACCGCCCAGATCGGCGGCCTCACCTGGGGCTTCGTCGGGGGTGGGCTGACGACCCCTATGCGCACCCCGTACGAGGTCTCGGACGACGAGTACGCCGCCAAGGTGGGCGCGCTGGGCCCGGTGGACGTGCTCGCCTGCCACATCCCACCCGACGTACCGGAGCTGCTCTACGACGTGGAGGCCCGCCGGTTCGAGCGAGGCAGCAAGGCGACGCTCGGGCTGATCCGCGACACGCAGCCGGCCCTCGCCCTGTTCGGGCACGTGCACCAGCCGCTGCAGCCTCGGGTCCGGATCGGGAGGACCGAGTGCATCAACGTCGGCCACTTCCGGGGGACCGGCGCTCCCTTCGTGCTCGACCTCTAGACTTCCCGTATGGCAGATCAGGCGAGCTCGAGCATCACGATCGACGCCAGCCCGGAGGAGGTCCTGGCCGTCATCCGCGACGTCGAGCAGTACCCGACGTGGACCAACGGCATCTCCCGCGCGACGATCGCTGAGCCCGGCGCGGACGGACCCGCCAAGGTGACGTTCACGATGAGCCAGAGCGGCCTGTCCGACGAGTACACCCTGGACTACACGTGGGCGGCCGACGGCGTCTCGTGGACGCTGGCGGAGCCGAGCAAGCTGCAGAAGTCCCAGAAGGGGTCCTACGCGCTGTCGTCCGACGGTTCAGGGACGAAAGTGGTCTACCTGCTGACCATGGACATCAAGATGCCGATGATCGGCCTCATGAAGCGCAAGGCGGAGAAGATCATCATCGACACCGCGCTCAAAGAGCTCAAGAAGCGCGTGGAGTCTCTCCGCTAGTGCGGGTCCTGCTCTTCACCGGCAAGGGTGGCGTCGGCAAGACCACGACGGCAGCCGCAACTGCCGTGCTCGCGGCCAGGCGCGGCCTGAAGACCCTGGTCCTGTCGACGGACCCGGCGCACTCGCTCGCGGACGCCCTCGGGCTGGAGCTCGGTCCGGAGCCCTCGCTCGTCGCGGACGGCCTGCTCGCGATGCAGGTGGACGGGCAGCGTGCCTTCGAGCGGTCGTGGCGTGACGTGCAGGACTACCTGCGCTCGGTGCTCGAGCGCGCGGGCGTGGACGCCCTGCAGGCCGATGAGCTCACGGTGCTGCCCGGGGCTGAGGAGGTCCTGGCGCTGCTCGAGCTGCGCCGGCAGGCGGCCTCCGGTCTGTACGACGTGGTCGTGGTCGACTGCGCGCCCACGGGGGAGACCCTGCGACTGCTCGCGCTGCCCGAGGCGCTGCGCTGGTACGTCGAGAAGGTCTTCCCCGGTCAGCGGCGCGTCATGAAGGCCGTCCGGCCCCTGCTCGCCAGGGTCGCCGCCGTTCCCGAGGACGGCGTCTTCGAGGCGGTCGCCCGCCTGCACGGCGAGCTGACCGAGGTGCGCGACCTGCTGACCGCCCCTACGACGTCCGTCCGGCTGGTGCTCACACCCGAGGCCGTGGTCGTGGCCGAGGCACGTCGCACTCTCACCTCTCTGGCCCTGTACGGCTACCGCGTCGACGGACTCGTCGCGAACCGGGTGCTGCCCTCCTCCGACGACCCCTGGGTGGCCGGCTGGGTCGAGGCCCAGGCGACCCAGCTGGAGGGCATCCGGCGGGACGCTGCACCGCTGCCGGTCCTCGTGGCCCCGTATGCCGCTGCCGAACCAGTCGGACCCGACAAGCTGCTCGACTTCGCGACGCGCCTCTACGGGGTCACCGACCCCTTGGACGTGGTGTCCACCGAAGAGCTGATGTCGGTGAGCCGCGACGCCGACGGCTTCCTGCTGTCGCTGTCGTTGCCGCTCGCCCGGCTGTCGGAGGTCGACCTGGCGCGCAGTGGTGACGACCTCGTCGTGACCGTCGCGGGGCACCGCAGGCTGCTGGCCCTGCCGTCGGCGCTGCGTCGCTGTGACGTCGCCGGCGCCCGCCTCGTCGACGGGCGTCTCGTGGTCCGGTTCGAGCCCGACCCGTTGCTCTGGAGGCAGCCGTGACCAAGCCCGTGGGCTCCGCCGCTGAGGAGGCCGCGAAGCTGGTCAGCGCGGTGCAGGACTGGGCCCGCACCCGCTTCGACACAGAGCACTTCGCCACCGACTCCTCGGAGTGCCAGGTGTGCCCCGTGTGCCAGGCCGTCGCGGCCCTGCGTCAGGTCAAGCCGGAGACGCTGGACCACCTGCTCGACGCTGCCGCGTCCTTCGTGGCTGCCCTGAAGACGACGATGAGCCCTGCGCCCGGTACGCCACCCGGGTCGGGCACGCGAGTGCAGCACATCGACGTTCGAGAGGGCTGAGGTGGCACTCACCATCGGCGTCGACGTCGGTGGGACCAAGGTCGCAGCCGGAGTGGTCGACGAGAGCGGCACGATCCTCCAGCAGACCCGTCAGCCGACGCCCTCAGGTTCGGCTGCTGAGGTCGAGCAGCTCATCGCCGCCTTGGTGACGGAGCTCCGCCAGTGCCACGAGGTGGAGGCTGTGGGCATCGCGGCTGCCGGCTTCATCGACGCGGACCGCTCGACCGTCCTGTTCGCCCCGAACCTGGCCTGGCGGGACGAGCCGCTCCGCGACGAGGTCTCGGGGCTGGTCGGTCTGCCCGTGGTGGTCGAGAACGACGCCAACGCCGCCGCCTGGGGTGAGTACCGCTTCGGAGCAGGTCGGGGGTCGCAGCACATGGTCTGCGTCACCGTCGGCACGGGCATCGGCGGGGGCATCGTGCTGGACGGCAAGCTCTACCGGGGGCGCTACGGGATCGGCGCCGAGTTCGGTCACATGCAGGTCGTCGAGGGCGGTCGCCGGTGCGGTTGTGGCCAGCGCGGGTGCTGGGAGCAGTACTGCTCCGGACGCGCCCTGCTGCACGAGGCGCGGGAGATCGCCGACGTCGAGAAGGCCTACGGCGCGCGGCTCCTCGAGCTGGGCAACGGTCATCCTGAGGGCATCGAGGCGCCGGAGGTCACGGCCGCCGCGCAGGAGGGCGACCCCGCCGCGCGTTCCTGCTTCGAGGTCGTCGGCACCTGGCTCGGGGTGGGCCTGGCCGCGCTGGGCGCGTCGCTGGACCCGGAGGTCTTCGTCATCGGGGGCGGTGTTGCTGACACCGGTGACCTGCTGCTCGGTCCGGCCACCCGGGTGTACCAGGAACGGATCACCGGCGGAGGTCACCGCCCGTTCGGGTCCGTGAAGCAGGCGGCGCTCGCCAACTCGGCCGGTCTGGTCGGCGCGGCCGACCTGGCCCGGCACCTGGACTAGAGCCCTCTGGACCGGACAAAGATGGCCCATCCGGGCCATGGTCGCTACGGCAGGTGCCGGGTCACGCTACGGGCATGAGCAGCCTCGACCGCGCTTCGCTGACGGACCTGCTGTGCTGCGGCAAGACGATGACCTCGATCGAGGTGACGTCCCCGCTGGGGGAGCGCACGTCGACCTTGGCGCTCTACACCTGCGGCCACTGCGGGAGCCACACCTGGCAGCGCGACGGCCAACCTCTCGACCGCGACGCCGTGCTCGACGTCGTCCGTGACCGGATCGCCGAGGGGCCGATCCCACGGATGCCCCGACCCCGCAAGGTCCGCCCGTCGCGCGCGCACCAGGGAGACCTCGGCTCGTAGGGTGCGGCGATGAGGGTCGTCGTCGCGCTGGGAGGGAACGCCCTCTCGCCACCGCGCTCGACGGGCTCCGTCGAGGAGATGCGATCAGCCCTGGCCGCAGCAGCCGCGTCGCTCGCCGACCTGGTCGCTGCGGGCTGGTCGTTGGTCCTCACCCACGGCAACGGGCCCCAGGTGGGCCGCCTCCTTCTTCAGCAGGAGCTCGCTGCGGCACAGGTGCCGCCGATGCCGATGGATGTCTGCGGGGCGCTGTCCCAGGGCCAGCTCGGATACCTGGTGGCCCAGGCCCTCGACAACGAGCTCCGCCGACGGTCGCTGTCAGCGCGAGTGCTGTCGCTGGTCACGCAGGTCGTCGTGGGCGGCCGCGACCCAGCCTTCCGACGACCGTCCAAGC
>JAODNB010000377.1 GCA_025464795.1 Frankiales bacterium | reverse complement strand
TCCCCTTCGCGAACAGCAGGGGACCGCTGATCTGGCGCATCACGAAGTCCTCGGCCGTGGTGCTGCCGCTGAGCTTGTTGCCGATGCAGGCCTTGACGCAGCCGTCGGAGTAGGCGACCAGCACCCGGCCCTGCTTGTCGACGGTGATGTCGTTGAAGTCGAGCAGGTTGCGCTGGTCGCAGATGTTGGTGTCCGTGACGGTCTTGTTCGAGGTGCCCTGGAGCGAGATGCACCCGCGCTGCACCGGGTCGTCGGGCGTGGTGTCGACGGTCGTCCAGGTGGCGCCACCATCGGTCGTCGAGGCGATGTAGAGGTGCCAGTCCCCCTTGAAGCCGTTGTGCTGGTCGTCGCCGATCGCCTTGGTGCCGATGAACGACATCGCAGCCCGGCCCTTGTCCCCCGCGATCACCTCGGGGAACTGGACGTTGTGCAGGCCCAGGGGCGTGCTGAGGTCGACTGGCTTGGACCAGTGCGTCCCGTGGTCGCGCGACACCGAGATCTTGGCCGCACTCGTGGTGGCGTAGGTGAGCTCGGTCGGGTTCTTGCCGTCCTCCCAGCCGAAGTAGACGGCGCCGAGCTTGTCCGCGTCGACAGAGGGGTCGCTCTCCTCCGCGTTGTGGGCGAGCGTCGGCCAGTCGACCTTGTGCACGGTGTAGGTCGCGCCGTTGTCAGCGCTCACCGCGAGCGCCGGGGTGCCACCGAAGAACTCGGAGTTCGTCAGGTTGCCGGTGGTGGGCGTGCCGCCGCATCCTTTGTTCGGCAGGTAGACGAAACCGTCCGGACCCACCCGCACGTGACCGTGGATCGCAGAGCAGGCACCGCCGTACGGGTCCGCGCCGTTGTTGGTCGGGGTGTTGTACGCCGGGACGCCGGGCAGGAACGTGAGGCCACCGTCGTCGCTGCGGGCGCACGCGCCGTTGTAGGAGTTCTGGGCGCAGTAGTAGACGGCCCTGCCGTAGGCCGACGCGGTCACCGGCTTGGTCTCCGTGCGGTACGGGCCACCGCCGAAGGTCTGGTGGTCCAGCAGGACGTCCGGGCCGCAGCCCTCGGCCGTGGTCCAGTGGGCACCGGCGTCGTCGCTGTAGGACGAGAGGCTGCAGACCCCCACGAGCTGCGAGGCGAACGTGCGGTTCGTGACGGGGTCGGTGAACTCGATGGCGTCGAGCGAGGTGACCGAGGTCGGCGCCGAGACGTCCTTGAGGGTGACCTTGTTGTTCTGGTCCCAGGTCATCTTGATGTTGCTGAGGCCACCGCCGAACAGCGCCGCGTTCGCCTTCGTGTCGTAGCCGATCGACGGCTCGCCGTTGTCGATCCCGACGTCGTAGGCCCGGTAGGTGGGGACGCGACTGCCCGCGGCGCTGGTCGCGGCCTGCGAGGTGGCCGCCAGCGGGGCCAGGACGGCCAGAGCCGTGAACGCGAGCAGGGGAAGGGTGGCGCGGCGCATGGGTTCTCCTCAGACAGCTGTCCTCCCTAGTTCTACGCGGCGACCTCCTGCACCTGCCTCGGGGGCCGACGAGCCGGAGGCGACACCCCTCCTACGCTTTGCGCCGGTTCGCCAGAGGGCTACGTTGCGGCCAACGACGATCGACGGGGGATCGGCATGGCGAGCTTCGACATCAACAAGGTCCAGGGCAACGACCGCTTCATCGCGGGCGGGGCTGTGGCGCTCATCGTCCTGAGCTTCTTGCCCTGGTACGCCTTCTCGGGCGCCGGGCACAGCAGCAGCGTCAGCATGTGGCACGCCTACGGGTGGAACAAGCTGGCGTGGTTCCTGGCCGTCGCGGCCGGTGCCATCGTCATCGCCCGCCTCATGGGAGCGCTCGACAGCGTCAACCTCCCTGCCGGGGTCAACCTCATCACGCTCGCGCTCTCGGGACTCGCGACCCTGATCTTCCTGCTGCGGCTGGTCACGTCGTTCAAGAGCGAGTCGATCTTCGGCGTGACGCTCAGCGCCCACCCGAGCATCGGCTGGTACCTCGGGCTGCTCGTGTCCGCAGCTATGACGTACTTCGCCTTCCTCAACTTTCAGAGCTCCGGCGAGCAGCTCCCGAGCCAGCTCTCCGGCGGTGGTGGGCCCTCGGCCACGCCCCCGAGCTACCCGCCGCCCCCCATGAACCCGGCGGCCCCGCCGCCGGCCCCCAACCCGATGACCCCGCAGACCAACGTGGCGCCTCCCACGGAGTTCATCCCCCAGCCGCCGCCCCCGCCCCCCGCGGGCCAGGACCCGGGCTACCCGAAGACAGGCCCGTGAACTGAAGCAGCACTTCGTCGCCGAGACCACCTGCAGCGCTCCCCCGCAGGTGGTCTTCGCGCTTCTGGAGGACGGCAGCCGGTGGTCGGAGTGGGCCGGGTTCTTCGTACCTCAGTCGAGCTGGGCGGTGCCCGGGGACCCTCCCGGAAGTGTCGGGGCAGTGCGCAAGCTCGGCATCGGCCCGCTGGTGAGCCTGGAGCGGGTCGTCGAGCACGTCCCGGACGAGCACCTCGCCTACGTCGTGGCCTCACCGTCGCCCTACCGGGACTACCGCGCCGAGGTCGACCTGACCGCTCTCCCCGACGGGGGCACCCGGATCGTCTGGCAGGGGAGCTTCACTCCCAACGTCCGCGGTACCGGCCCGGTCCTGCGCTGGTTCCTTCACCGGCTGGTGACCGGGTTCACAGCGAAGCTCGCCGATGCGGCCGAGCGCGCGGAGGCGCGTGGGTAGGGTCGCCGGATGACGAGCGGGCCGTTGATGGTCATCGGCGGAGCCGAGGACAAGACCGGACCCCGGCAGGTGCTCGCCCGGTTCGCCAAGCTCGCGGGTGGGGCGGCGGCGAAGGTCGCCGTCATCGCCACGGCGTCCTCGCTCGGCGAGGAGATCGTCGACGCCTACCGGGAGGCCTTCGGCAAGCTCGGGGTGACCGACGTCGTAGCACCCCGGCCGCACACCCGTGCCGACGCCGCGGAGCCGTCCCTGGTCGCGCAGCTTCGCGACGTCACGGGCATCTTCATGACCGGCGGCAACCAGTCCACCCTGTCCGGGGTCGTGACGGGCACCCCCTTCGGAGGGGCCATCAGAGCTGCCCACGCCCGCGGCGCAGTGGTGGGTGGCACGTCAGCGGGGGCCTCGGTGCAGAGCGAGCACATGATCGCCTTCGGCCCTCCTGGGACGACGCCCAAGATGCGCGGCGCCCAGATGTCGGCAGGCCTCGGGCTGCTCCCGGGCCTCGTCATCGACCAGCACTTCGACCAGCGCAACCGGTACGGCCGCCTGCTCACCCTCATCTCGCACGCCCCCCACCTGCTCGGCATGGGGGTGGACGAGGACACCGCTGCGGTGGTCACCCAGGGGCACCTGCTCGAGGTCGTCGGCCGGGGGTCGGTCACGCTGTTCGACGGGAACGCGATGACCAGCAACGTCGACACCGCCCTCGGCTCGGCTCCGCTGCTCGCCTCCGGCGTGGTGCTGCACTCGCTGCCGGCAGGGTCCCGCTTCGACCTGGCGGCCCGCACCCTGCTGCCGGGGGTCGGCGGCCACCTCGACGACCTTCGCGAGCCTCGCCCGCGAGGCAAGCTCGAGAGGCTCATCGCCGCCGAGGGCGCCACCGGGCACGCCCGTCCGAAGCCCTCCGAGGAGTAGTCGTGCCGGAACCCCGCCCTGACCTCACGATCCTGTCGACCCGCGTCTACCGGGGACCCAACTACTGGTCGTACGCACCGGCCGTCCACCTCCAGGTCGACCTCGGCGTCCTCGAGGAGTTCCCGACGGACGCGCTGCCCGGCTTCACCGAGGCGCTGCTCGCGCTGCTCCCCGGAGTCGGTGAGCACTCCTGCTCGCGGCGCAAGGCAGGGGGCTTCGCGGAGCGCCTCGAGGAGGGCACCTGGCTCGGGCACGTTGCCGAGCACGTGGCGCTGGAGCTGCAGCGTCGCACCGGCGCCGAGGTGTCGCGCGGCAAGACCCGCGGCACGGCAGGCAGACCCGGCGTGTACGACGTCATCTACGCGTACGCCGACGAGACGGTCGGGGTCGCGGCCGGAAAGCTGGCCGTGAGGCTGGTGAACCACTTCGTGCAGGCGGAAGAGGGCTTCGACCCCGCCGACGAGATCGAGCGCCTGCTGCTGCTCGCTCAACGAGCGGCCTTCGGGCCCTCGACCCAGTCCCTGGTCGACGAGGCGACCGCCCGCGACATCCCATGGATGCGGCTCAACAGCGGCTCGCTCGTGCAGCTCGGGCAGGGCGTCCACGCCAAGCGGATCCGCGCGACGATGACCTCCCAGACGAGCTCGCTCGCGGTCGACATCGCGAGCGACAAGGAGATGACGCTCCAGCTGCTCTCCGCCGCCGGCCTCCCGGTCCCGCAGTCGAAGGCTGTTCGTTCCCTCGAGGGCGCGCTCGAGGTGGCTCACCGCATCGGCTTCCCGGTCGTCCTCAAGCCGGCTGACGGCAACCACGGTCGCGGTGTCGGGCTCGACCTGCGGGACGATGCCGCGGTGACGAAGGCGTTCGACGTCGCCAAGGAGGAGTCACGGCGCGGCTGGGTCATCGTCGAGTCCTACCTGGTGGGCAGCGACTACCGGTTCCTCGTGGTGGGCGGCAAGATGGTCGCCGTGGCCGAGCGCGTACCGGCCCACGTCATCGGGGACGGCACGCACACCGTCGCGGAGCTGGTCGACATCGTGAACAGCGACCCACGTCGCGGGGTCGGTCACGAGAAGGTCCTCACCCGCATCACCCTGGACGAGGCCGCTGACGACCTCCTTGCTGCACAGGGGTTCTCGCGCTCCTCCGTGCTCGAGCCCGACGTCTCGGTCAAGCTCACGCTGACCGCCAACATGTCGACGGGCGGCATCTCGATCGACCGGACGATGGAGGCGCACCCGGACAACGTCGAGATCGCGGAGGAGGCCGCGCGCGTCGTGGGCCTGGACGTCGCCGGCATCGACTTCATGGCGGTCGACATCACCGATCCCGTGCGAGAGGTCGGCGGCGGGATCGTGGAGGTCAACGCGGCTCCCGGCTTCCGGATGCACACCCACCCGACGGTCGGCGAGCCGCAGTACGTCGCCAAGCCCGTCGTCGACCTGCTCTTCCCACCGGGGGCGCCCTCCCGCATCCCGATCATCGCCATCACCGGCACCAACGGGAAGACCACCACCTCGCGGATGGTCTCCCACATCTTCAAGGGCCTCGGCCGCAAGGTCGGCATGACCTCGACGGACGGCATCGTCATCGACGAGCGGCTCGTGATCCGCGCGGACGCCTCCGGCCCCAAGAGTGCGCGGATGGTGCTTCAGAACCCTCGGGTCGACTTCGCGGTCTTCGAGGTGGCACGTGGGGGCCTGCTCCGCGAGGGGCTGGGCTACCAGCGCAACGACGTCGGCGTGGTCCTGAACGTGGCCGCCGACCACCTCGGGCTCGGCGGGATCGAGACCGTCGAGCAGCTGGCGGCGGTCAAGCAGGTCGTCGTCGAGGCGGTGCCGCGCGACGGCTTCGCCGTGCTGAACGCCGATGACCCGCTTGTCGCGAAGATGTCGCGGGCCTGCAGCGGCGAGATCGTGTGGTTCACGATGTCGCAACCCGGCACCCCCCAGTGGAAGCGCGTCGACGACCACTGCCGCCACGGCGGAAGGGCTGTGGTGCTCGAGCGCAGCGACCTCGGCGACATGATCCTCATCAAGCACGGTCGCCGCTCCATGCAGCTCGCCTGGACCCACCTGCTCCCGGCGACCTTCGGCGGCAAGGCCATCATGAACGTCCAGAACGCCATGGCGGCTGCGGCTGCTGCGTTCGCCGCAGGTGCGTCGATGCACGACATCCGGCAGGGCCTGCGGACCTTCACCACCTCCTACTACCTGGCGCCCGGCCGTCTCAACGTCACCGAGATCGACGGTGTCACCGTGGTCGTGGACTACTGCCACAACGCGGCCGGGATGCGCCTGCTCGGTGACTTCGTCGAGAAGCTCAGCGACACGCCGACCGACGACCTCATGCGGCACCGACGCATCGGCGTCATCGCGACCGCAGGTGACCGTCGCGACGAGGACATGCGTGAGCTCGGCGAGGTGTCTGCGGCTCACTTCGACGTCATGGTCATCCGCGAGGACAAGCGCCTGCGCGGTCGAGATCACGGAGAGGGTGCGGCCCTCATCGAGGAGGGCGGGCGCACCGCCATGGCAGCGGGTGCCCGGTGCGGCGTCATCGAGCAGGTGCACGACGAGATCGACGCGACACGACGGGCTCTGGACCTGGCAGGCCCCGGTGACCTGGTGGTCATCTGCGTCGACAGCCACACCGCTGTCTGGTCGGAGATCCAGGCCCGCTCGCAGCGAGCCCAGGCCGGGACCCGCGCCGACACCACGACGGGCGACCCCGACCTCCAGTCCGCCCTCCCGTTCGACTGATTGATGGAGTTCCTGACGTCCTGGAGGCCGTACAGGCTTCCGATGTCTGGCCGGCCCACGTCGCGACGAGCCTGGCGCGGTTCGGCTGCCGTCCCGTACCGTCCGGCTCGTGCCTGCCGTCACGTGCACCCTCACGACGCTCTCCGGGGCTGCCCGGGAGTTCGGAACGCACCGGAGCCCGCAGCTGCTCGTCGGGGAGCTGGTGCTCCTGCTGACCGCCCGCCTGCTGTGGCCGACCTGGTCCGTGGCGGACGCCCTCGTGGTCGCTGCCCTGGTCGCGTTCAACCCGTTCAGCGAGTGGCTGATCCACGTCTTCATCCTGCACTGCCCCGCCGACGGCAGCCGCCGTGACCGGCTCGCCGGCTACAGCCACCGTCGTCACCACGCGGAACCGCGCGACCTTCGCTTCCAGTTCATCCACCCGGCGGTCATCCTCGGCGCACTGCCCCTGAACGCCCTGATCCTGCTGGGGTTCCGCACCCCGTCGGCGCTCACCGCCGTCCTCACGATCGTCACGCTGACCCTCACCTACGAGTGGGTGCACTTCCTCATCCACACCGACTACGCGCCGCGTTCCGCGCTGTACCGACGGCTGCACCGCGCGCACCGGCTGCACCACTACCGGAACGAGAAGTACTGGCTCGGGGTCGCCACCCGGTTCGGCGACCGGGTCCTCGGCACCAACCCGCGCAAGGAGGACGTCGAGGTCTCCCCGACGGCCAAGACCGCCCTCGCCTCCCGCTGACCGGCGCGGCCTACGAGGCGGCGAGGACCCTCGCTCGGACCTGCTCTGCCGTCATGCGCACACCACCGGAAGCGGTCAGCACCCGCTCGCAACCCGCCCGGTCCTGGTGGCACATCAGGGCGACGACGTCCTCGGGCTTGCGACCGATCAGGGCAGCGCGCAGAGCCGTGACCTCGTCGTCGTACGCCGGAACGTCTCCAGCCCCCGACCGGAGCAGGGCCACCATCTCCTCCGGCGAGCGGTCGCGCAGGTAGGCGTCCTTCTGCGCGATGACGACGTCGTCCGACCCGTGGCGTGCCAGGTGGCCGAGCTCGCGCAGCTGCTCGTCCATGCGGTCACCTGCCGCGCCCAGCACCGTGACGACCCGGCCCCCCGGGAGACGCATCCCCTGGACGACGGACAGCAGCGCGGTGAGCCCGTCCTCGTTGTGCGCGAGGTCGAGCGCCACGACGGCCCCGCCGACGACCCAGAGGTTCATGCGACCCGGGTTCTGCTCGGAGGTGAAGGTCCGCAGGCCCTCCAGGACCGCTTCCCGCGGCAGTCCGATCGCGAGTCCAGCGGACACCGCGGCGAGGGCGTTGGCCACGTCGTGCCGCGACAGCCCCGAGAGCGTCATCGGGACGTCGACCAGGGCGATCAGCGGGTCCACCTGTCCGTCTTCCAGCAGGAGCGTGATCTGCTCGTCGAGGACGGTGGTCACGCGGCCGTGCTCGCCGAGCGCCGTCCGTACGCCGGGGGCGGACGCGTCGAGGGAGAACACCCACGGCCGGCCCTTCGTCGTGGAGCGCATCGCGAGCACCCGCGGGTCCTGTGCGTTGAGGACGGCCCAGCCGCCCTCGCGCGTCAGGCGGGGTACGACGCCCTTCACCTCGGCGAGGTCGTCGATCGTGTAGATCCCCTGCATACCAAGGTGATCCGCGCCCACGTTGGTGACGACCGAGACGTCGTTGAAGAGCGCACCTGCGCCGCGGAGCAGCAGCCCGCCGCGGGCGGTCTCGAGAACGGCGAGCTGCACCGTGGGGTCGGACAGGACCCGCCCGGCGCCTCCGTACCCGCTCCAGTCGCCGGTCTCGACGGCGACGCCGTCGATGAAGACCCCATCAGTGCTGGACCACCCGGTCACGTTGCCGGCGCACCGCGACATGTGGGCGATCAGCCGCGTGGTGGTGGTCTTGCCGTTGGTGCCCGTGACCGCGACCACCGGGATGGTCGGCCGCGGCGTCACGGGGGCTGGTCCGGGCTCCACTCCTTCGAGCGAGGCCGTGCCGCCCTCGAGTGTCACGGCCAGCGCCACGCCGAGGGCTCGGGCGAGCTCACGACGACGCCACGGGAAGGCGACGGTGAGCTCTCCGGCCTCGGGCCCTGGGCGACTGCGGACCGCGAGTCGCCCCACCCCTGCGGTGGCCGCCAACCGACGGGTGAGTCCGATCAGCAGCCGAGCCAGCACGCGAGCACGGATCTCCGTACCCGCCCCGCCTGGCGTGCCGACGGTCCCCCATGCGGAGGCTCGAGCGACGAAGGCGTCCGCGGGGAGCTCGAGCAGCTCGTGGAGGTCGAGCACGACCTTGCAGGCTGCGCGAGGGAAGTACAGGTTCGGCCCGTCGAGCAGGCGCAGCTCGCGCAGCACAGCCGGTGCGTCGGTCGGGCGGTGCGGCACAGCCGGAGGCTACTAGCGTGCAGGTGTGGACCTCACGCAGCTGCAGCACGCCGTCGAAGCCCGCCGTCCGCTGTTCCTGACCGACCTGCAGGAGCTCGTGGACCTCGACTGCGGGTCGCATGACAAGGCCGGCGTCGACACGGCCGGCCGGATCGTGGCAGCCAGGCTCGAGAGCGACGGCTGGGCTGTCCAACGGCTGCCGCACGCCACCTACGGCGACACCCTCGTCGCGACCACCCACGGTGGCGGGGGCAGCCACGTGGTGCTCATGGGTCACCTCGACACGGTCTTCGACACGGGGACCGCGGCGGCCAGGCCGTTCCGGGTCGAGGGCACGACGGCGTTCGGCCCTGGGGTCACGGACTGCAAGGCCGGCGTCCTCACCGGCGTGAACGCCGTCGCGGCGCTGAAGGCGACGGGCACCCCGTTCGGCCGGATCACCTACCTGCTGACACCTGACGAGGAGATCGGCAGCCCGT
>JAODNB010000375.1 GCA_025464795.1 Frankiales bacterium | reverse complement strand
ACGTTGCGGCTCGGCAACGTGTACGGGCCGCGGCAGGACCCGCACGGTGAAGCCGGGGTGGTGGCCATCTTCGCCCGCGCGCTGCTCGCCGGCCGGACCGCCCGCATCTTCGGCGACGGCACCTCCTCGCGGGACTACGTCCACGTCGACGACGTCGTGGACGCGTTCCTGCGCTGCCTCGAAGGACGAGGCGACGGGCGCCGTCTCAACGTCGGGACGGGCGTCGCCACGACGGTCCGGTCTCTGCACTCGCTCGTCGCGGCTGCGGCGGGTGCCCCTGACGCCCCGGACTTCGCTGCGGTGCGCCCGGGTGAGCTGCAGGCCATCGCACTCGACAGCTCCGCGGCCCGTCGAGCCCTGGGATGGGAACCGGCCGCGGACCTCGCTGAGGGCATCGCGCAGACCGTGGAGTGGGTCCGAACGCACTGAAGGCCCCCGCGCTGCGGAGGCCCTCAGAGGTGGCTAGGCGTTGGGACGCTTGCCGTGGTTCGCGTTGCTCTTCTTGCGGGCGCGACGCTTGCGACCCTTCTTGGCCATGAGGTGCTCCTTCTGACGGCTGCCCCACACCCTAGCCGCGCCGGGGTGCTGCACACGAACTCCCGCTGCGGACGGCCGGCTGAGCGCGGGCGCGGGGCGTACCGGGGGTCGTTTGTGTGCTGCCAGCACACCAACGAGGCCGCCGAGGTGCGTGGTCAGGCGTCAGTGGCCCCTGGCACTGCACGTTTGTGTGCAGGGAGGGAGACGGGGAGGCGGCGGCGCATGCCGACGACGACGAGCTGAGCCAAGCCGGCCGCGACCAGGACGTCCCCGACGCTGACGACCTCCGGGTGCACCGGCAGCAGCACCGGGATGACGTCTCCGAGGGCCAGCAGGTGGGTCGCCGGTCCGGCCAGCTCGTGCCGCGGGTCCTCGCCGGACAGGATGTCCTGGGTCGAGAGGCGCGCCCGGCCGAGGGCCTCGCCGCGCACCGGCATGGCCCCGTTGATCCCCACGACCAGCGCGTTGCTCAGCAGGCCGAGGGCAACGAGACCCGTACCTCGTACGCCCCTGTTGGCTGTGAGCCAGTACCCGACGAGCAGGGCAGAAGCCGCGAGCCCCAAGGGGTAGGCGGCCCCACCGACCAGGCCGCCGACGAGCTGGACCACGACGGCCGCGGCCACGACCCACGAGCGCCGGAGGTTGAGCGTCGACAGCCCGTCCAGCCGACCGCCCGCGGTGTAGCCCACGCCCACGGCGACGAGCAGGACGACGAGGGCGAAGAGCACCCCGATAGTGTCGCGGCTGATGGCAGACAACGTGCTCGTGGTGGACCGCGGCGTGGCGACCGTTCGGGTCCTGAGGGAGCTGCAGGCCCGGGGGATCCGGACCGTCAGCGTGCACACCGGCGCTGATGCGAGGTCCCTGCACGCTCAGCTGGCCGACGAGAGCGTGCTGCTGGGAGACCTGCTGGCGGCGTACGGCGATGTCACCAAGCTGATCGAAGCGGCCCGTCAGGCCGGTGTGCAGGGGGTGCACCCGGCCACGACGCAGCTCGCCGGTCTCGAGGACGGCGTGCGGGGACTCGGGCTCGAGTGGCTCGGCGGCGAGCTCCAGCTGCCCGTGGAGCTGAGCGCGGGCGATGGGGTGGTGGAGGCGCGCTACGCGCAGGTGCCGGCCTGTCTTCCTGCTGTCCCCTCCCGCGCGGCCGAGGTGGTCGCGGCCGCGGGCGCAGGCGTCGCCGTGTCGGTGGAGGTCGTCGCGAGGGACCTCGTCCCGGTCACGCACCTCGTGACACCCACGTCCGAGGACGTCTGGTTCGACGAGGCCGTGGCTGAGGGCGGCACGCCTACGCAGTCCCTCCTGGCCGTTCTGACGGCGTGGGGTGCCGACCGGGACAGCGCGTACGCGCTCGCCGCCCAGGCCTGGGACTCGCTCGTCATGGAAGGGCCGGACGTCCCGCGCCCCCCTGGACTCTCAGCACTCGGAGGCCCGCATGTCTGACCTGGCCGTCTCGCGCGAGGGGCTGGTCCTTCGCCTGCACCTGGACCGCGAGGCCAAGCGCAACGCGCTCAACGGGGAGATCCTCCGCGGCATGATCGCTGCTCTCCAGGACCTGGGGGACGCCCGGGTCGTGCTCATCACGAGCGCGGGCGACAAGGTGTTCTGTGCCGGCGCCGACCTCGTGCAGATGGCCCCGGACGCGACGGGCCTCGAGGTGCACGAGAGCCGTGGCTTGATCCGCGAGCTGGTGCTGGCCATGCGGGCCTGCCCGGTACCCGTCGTCGCCGGGGTGCAGGGGCTGTGCCTCGCCGGTGGGGTCGCGATCGTCCTCGGCTGCGACGTGGTGCTGGCCGCGGACTCCGCGGCGTTCGGCCTGCCTGAGGTGGACCTCGGCATCTGGCCGTTCATGGTCAGCGCGCTGCTGGCGGTGCACGTCAGCCCGAAGCGGGCCATGGAGATGATGCTGAGCGCCCGTCGGGTCCCCGCCGCCGAGGCGCTCGAGATGGGCCTGATCAGCAGGGTCGTCACGGACCTGCCCGCTGAGACGGACGCGCTGGTGCAGGCCCTCGCGAACAAGCCTCCCGTGGCCGTCCGGCTCGGCAAGCGGGCCTTCCTGGACGCCCTCGAGAGCTCGCTGCCGGCGGGCCTCGCCGCGATGCAGGCGCAGCTGTCCCTGCTCAACAGCACCGAGGACGCGAGCGAGGGGATCGGCGCGTTCCTGGCGAAGCGAAAGCCGGAGTGGAAGGGCCGCTGACGGTCGTACTCTGAGGGCATGACCGAGGAGACCCCGCAGGAGAAGCCAGCAGCCAGCCACGACCCGAAGCGACCCGCGAAGCTGCTCGAGTTCATGAGCACCGGCTGGGCGGACAGGTCTGCGGACCTGCCGGCGGAGGGTGCCGCTGCGCCGTTCCGCGCCGAGCGCCGGCGACGGCTTGCCGAGCAGTTCCCGGGCGAGGTGCTGGTCATCCCGAGCGGCCGCCTCAAGGTGCGGTCCAACGACACTGACTACCCGTTCCGCCCCGGCAGCGACTTCGCCTGGCTCGCCGGATCGTTCGAGCCCGACGCGGTCCTCGTGATCGATGCCGACGGGACCGCCACGCTGTTCCAGGCGCCGTCCTGGGACCGTACGACCCCTGCCTTCTTCACCGACCGCAACGGCGAGCTCTGGGTCGGCCCGCGGCCCTCGTTGGACGCTGTCACGGCGGAGCTCGGGATCACGGCCCGGCCCTTGGAGGAGCTCGAGAAGCTCCAGGGCACGGCGGCCCGGGTCCTCCAGGGGTACGACGAGGCGGCGGCTGCGTTCTTCGAGAGCTCCGAGCAGGCAGACAAGGAGCTCGCGACCTGGCTGTCCGAGGCTCGCCTCGTGAAGGACGAGTGGGAGGTCGCGCAGCTGCAAGAGGCCGTGAACGCCACGATCAAGGGCTTCGAGGACGTAGCGCGCGCGCTGCCCCAAGCCGTCGAGACCTCCGAGCGGTGGGCCGAGGGCGTGTTCGGCCTCCGCGCCCGGGTCGAGGGCAACGACGTCGGCTACGGCTCCATCTGCGCGGCGGGCTCGCACGCCTGCACGCTGCACTGGACCGACAACGACGGCCCGGTGGTCCCGGGCGAGCTGATCCTGCTCGACATGGGCGTCGAGGGCAACGAGCTCTACACCGCCGACGTCACCCGGACCCTGCCCGTCAACGGCACCTGGACCCCGCGCCAGCGGGAGGTGTACGAGCTCGTCTACCGCTCGCAGGAGGCCGCGCTGGCCGAGTGCAAGCCCGGCAACAGCTTCCTCGACCCGCACAAGGCGGCGATGAGGGTGCTCGCCGAGGGCCTCGAGGCGATGGGGATCGTCGAGTCGGCGCAGGAGGTCCTGGCGGACGACGACAAGCGCTACAGCAGGTGGACCCTGCACGGCGTCAGCCACATGCTCGGCCTCGACGTGCACGACTGCGCGCACGCTCGGGACGAGGTCTACCGCGACGGCCCGCTGCTCCCGGGCTACGTCCTGACGGTCGAGCCGGGCCTGTACTTCCAGCCTGACGACCTGCTCGTCCCCGAGGACCTCCGCGGCATCGGGGTGCGGATCGAGGACGACGTCCTGATCACCGAGGACGGCTACCGGAACCTGTCCGCGGCTCTTCCGCGGGACCCGGACGCGGTCGAGACCTGGATGGCTTCCCTGAGGTAGCCCGATCGGCGCAGTAAAGGAGCCCCTGCTCTGCGCCGAAGCAACATCCGTGACCACCTCTATCGAGCCCTTCCTCCGCGCTCTGGTGGAGTGCGGCGGCTCTGACCTGCACTGCAAGGTCGGCTCCCCGCCCCGGGTCCGGATCGACGGCCGGTTGCGCAAGCTGCAGACGCGCGACCTCACCAGCGCCGACACCGAGCAGATGGTCAACGAGGTGCTCCGTGAGGACCTCGTCGAGGAGTTCCACCGCTCGAACGAGGCGGACTTCGCCTACTCGCTGTCCGGCGTCGGCCGGTTCCGCGTCAACGCCTTCCGCAGCCGCGGCTCGGCCGGTCTGGTCTTCCGTCGCGTGAGCGTCGGCGCCATCCCGCTGTCCGACCTGGGCCTGCCCGCCGTGCTGGCGTCGCTCGCCATGGAGCCCCGTGGCCTGGTCCTCGTGACCGGTCCGACCGGCTCCGGCAAGACGACCACCCTCGCCGGCATGATCGACCACATCAACAGCAACAAGGAGGTGCACGTCGTCACGATCGAGGACCCGATCGAGGTGCTGCACTTCGACAAGCTGGCGATGGTGAACCAGCGCGAGGTGCGCGTCGACACCGAGGACTTCGTGACCGCGATGCGCGCCGCCATGCGGCAGGACCCCGACGTCATCCTCGTCGGTGAGATGCGTGACCACGAGACCGTCAAGGCCGGGCTCGCGGCCGCCGAGACCGGCCACTTCGTCATGTCGACGCTGCACACGACGGACGCCTCCGAGACCATCAACCGCATCATCGACTTCTTCCCGCCGCACGAGCAGAAGCAGGTCCGCCTCGCGCTCGCCGCCTCTCTCCGCGGCATCATCTGCCAGCGCCTCGTGCCCCGCGCCGACGGCGAGGGCCGCTGCGTGGTCATGGAGATCGCCGTCAACACCGGCCGCATCGCCGACGCCATCGCGGACCCGGACAAGACCTCCACGATCCCGGCACTCATCGCCGAGGGCACGTACTACGGCATGCAGACCTTCGACCAGCACCTGGTCTCGTTCATCCGGGACGGCGTCATCACGCTCGAGGCGGCCATGGCCGCGTCGACCTCACCGCACGACCTCACCGTCGAGCTGCGTCGCCTCGGACTCGTCGCCTAGGACCCTCAGCCGCTGATCGCGCCGTGCTCCACGCAGCGGGCAGACCAGCCGGTCGGGTGCACCTGGACCACCATGCGCCGCCGGCAGCGGGTGCAGTACCGGGGCGGATCGAGCGCCAGCTGCCGCACGCAGAGGGGGTGCTCGCCGGGCTCGCCGCAGTGACCGCAGAACTGCTGGTCCGTCATGCCGCCCTGTCTACCGCACGGAGCGACGCCAGCCCTGCGGCTGCCAGTCCCGTCCGTCGCGGGTGTCCGCCCCCCACCGGGGTGCGGTCACGGCCAGCAGGACCAGGAAGATTCCCAAGAGGATCATGGCAGGAACTGTGCACCCGCGAGGTCTCTGCCACCAGTGGCAGAAAGGTGCATGATCGTCGAAAACCTGCCATGCTCGGCTCTGTGCCACTCAACAACATCGTCGCCCTCGTCAGCGACGGCTTTTCCGCGTTCGAGCTGAGCGTCGTCTGCGAGGTCTTCGGGCTCGACCGCAGCGACCAGGGGCTGCCCGTGTTCGACTTCGCCGTCGTGGCCGTGGAGGAGCCGCCGCTGCGCTGCGGCCAGGGGTTCACCATCGACACGGTGCACCGGGTCGAGCGTGCGGCGGCCGCGGACCTCGTGGTCATCCCCTCCTGGCGCTCCATGGACGAGGCGCCGCCGGAGGTGCTGACCCAGGCGATCTGCGACGCCATCGACCGAGGGGCCCGTGTGCTGTCCGTCTGCAGCGGGGCCTTCGCCCTCGCCGCCGCTGGGGTCCTGGACGGCCGCAAGGCGACGACCCACTGGCGGTACGCCGAGGAGTTCGCCGCCCGGTACCCCCTCATCGATGTCGACCCCGACGTCCTCTACGTCGACGCCGGCCAGGTCATCACGAGCGCGGGCACGGCTGCCGGCATCGACGCCTGCCTGCACGTCGTGCGCCAGGAGCGCGGCGTCGAGCTGGCCAACGCGATCGCCCGTCGGATGGTGGTCCCGCCGTTCCGCGACGGCGGTCAGGCCCAGTACGTCGAGGCGCCCGTACCCCTGCTCCGTCGGGCCGGCACCGACGAGCTGGCCTCCCTGCTCGACTGGATCACCCAGCACCTGCACGAGGAGCTGGCCGTCGACGACCTCGCCAAGCGGGCACACATGTCCTCCCGCACCTTCGCCCGTCGGTTCCGCGAGGCGACCGGCACCACCCCGCACAAGTGGGTCCTCGCGCAGCGGATCGGGCACGCCCAGCGGCTGCTCGAGCAGGGCCTGGCGGTCGAGGAGGTCGCCCGCCGCTGCGGTTTCGGGTCCGCGGCGACCCTTCGCTCAGCCTTCGGTCGCTCGCGCGGGACCTCCCCCTCGGCGTACGCCCGCTGCTTCGCCGGCGAACGCGCCGGTCAGTCCGCCTGAGAGCTCCAGCCGGCCCACACGGCGAGCTCGGCAGCGGGAAGTGCGGGAGCCCACAGGTAGCCCTGACCCAGCACGATCCCGGCCTCCTGCAGCAGCTGCGAGGTGTCGGTCCGCTCCACACCCTCGGCGACGACGTCCATCTCGAGCGCGGCCGCGAGGTCGGCGATCGCCCGTAGGAGCGAGGCCCCTCGGGCGTCACCGTCCAGCCCGACCAGGAACTGCCGGTCGAGCTTGAGCCGTCGCACGGGGAAGGACGCCAGGATCGCCAGGGAGGACCAGCCGGTGCCGAAGTCGTCGAGAGCCAGCGACACCCCGGCTTCGGCCAGCGCGGCCACGACGGCCTGACCCCGGTCATTCGCCAACCAGGACTCGGTGATCTCCACCGTGAGATCGGGCGCGGCGTCTCGGATCTGATCGAGGAGCGCCTCGCTGGTCGCGGGGTCGGCCACGGCCGCCATGCTCAGGTTGACCGCGCAAGGAACGCCGTGCCCGGCCGATCGCCAGGCCCGGACCTGACGCTCGGCCTCGCCGATGACCCAGCGGGTCAGCGGACCGATCAGTCCGGTCTCCTCAGCCAGGGGTACGAACACCGTCGGTGACACCGGTCCGCGGGTGGGGTGCGTCCATCGGCACAGGGCCTCGAGGGAGACCAGGGTGCCCGTGCGCAGCTCGACCACCGGCTGGTACCACAGCTCCAGCCGCTCGGCCGCCAGCGCGTCCCGCAGGTCGGCCGTCAGCGTGAGCCGCTCGCTGCGGGCCTCGTCGATCCCCGCGTCGTAGAGGGCCCACCCCAGTCCCGCTGACTTCGCGCGGTACATGGCGACGTCGGCGTGCCTGAGCAGCGTGGACGCGTCGCGGCCGTGCGTGGGGCTGACGGCGACCCCGATGCTGGTCGACAGCGGCACCTGGAGCCCGGGGAGCGTGAACGGCTCGCGCATCAGCCGCACGATGGCGTCCGCCACGCCGAGCACCTCGAGCTCGGTGGAGGGGCCGACGACGCAGAGCGCGAACTCGTCACCGCCGAGTCGGGCCACCGTGCCCCCGTGACCGACCGCTCCGGACAGGCGCACCGCCAGCTCCTGCAGCACGGCATCACCGGCCGCGTGGCCCAGGGAGTCGTTGACGTCCTTGAACCCGTCGAGGTCGCACAGGAGCAAGCCGACGGCCGTCCCACGGCCCCGGGCCTCCGCCAGCGCGGTCGTGACGCGCTCGCGGAGCAGCTCGCGGTTCGGCAGCCCGGTCAGGCCGTCGTGGGTCGCCTGGTGCTGCAGCAGGGCCTCGACCTCCCGACGCTCGATCGCTGCGCCGAGCACGTGTGCCACCTGCTCGACGAACCTCTGCTCTCCCTCGTCGAAGACCCGGGGATGGGAGTCGGCGCAGGTGAGCACGCCCCAGGGCCGGTCGGCCTTGCCGATGTGGACGGCCACGGCACCTCGGGCGCCGTACTTCTTGACGTAGCCGTAGGGGTGGACCTGCGGGCCGACGTCCGTCGACAGCACCAGACGCCCGGCCACGAGTGCACGCCCCGACAGGGTGCGCTCGTCGACGGGGAGCGCGACAGCCGGCGCCTCGGGGTCGAAGGGGACGCCCACGCCGGCCCGAGCCTGCAGGGTGTTGTCGGGGTGAAGCTCCAGCACGATGGCGATCGGGAGCTGGAGCGCGCGCGTCAGCCCGGTGACCACGGCCTCCAGCAGCTCGTCCTCGCTGCCGCCCTCGAGGGCTGTGCGGCCGAGCGCCGCGACCAGCTCCTGCTGCGCGGCGCGCTGCCGGACCGCGGTCACGTCCCGGGCGATGCACCAGACGGAGGTCTCGTCCATGGCAGGACTCGTGTCCCAGCTGAGCCACACGAAGGAGCCGTCCGCACGCAGGTAGCGGTTCTCGATCGGCGGCAGTCCGTGGAAGTTGGTGGCCTCCTGCCGGAGCCGCTCGAGGCTGAGCTCGACGTCGTCGGGATGAAGGAACTCCACGAAGCTCCGCCCGATCATCTCGTTCAGCGGCCGTCCGAGGACTCGCTCCCAGGACGGGCTCATCCGGAGCACGACGCCCTCGTAGTCGAAGACCGCGAACAGGCTCCGGGACAGCGCGAAGAACCGTCGCTCATCGGCGTCGTCGAGCCCACCGGTGAAGGGCTGCGAGTCGGGTGGGACCACGCCGCCGAACCTACCGGGCAACCTTCTCCCGAAGCGCCTGAACGGAGGGACGCACCTGGCAGGTCGCAAGGTGGTCGTTCACCACCCCGCAGGCCTGCATGAGCGAGTACGCCGTCGTCGGGCCGACGAAGACGAAGCCGTGCCTCCTCAACGCCTTGGCCAGGTCGACCGACCCCAGAGTCGTCGCGGGCACCTCTGCCCACGTCGTCGGTGCCGGCCCGTCGTGGCGGTAGGACCAGATGAGGTCGACGAGACCGCCGTTGAGGGCGAGCGTCGCGTGCGCGTTCGTGACGCAGGCCTGCAGCTTGGCGCGGGCGCGGATGAGCCGGGCATCGAGCAGCAGCGGCTCGATGTCGATGCCGGTGACGAGGGCAGGGTCGAAGCCGTGGAACACCTCGCGGAAGGCCTCGCGCTTGCGCAGGACGGTGATCCACGACAGGCCGGCCTGCATCCCCTCGAGGCAGATCTTCTCGTAGAGCTGCCGCTCGGTCCGCTGCGGGAAGCCCCACTCGGTGTCGTGATAGGCCTCGTAGAGCGGGTCGCCCTCCCCGAAGCACCTCATCGCAGTGATCGCACGATCGCTCCGGTGATGACCTCGACGTCCTCGGCAGTCGAGATGTACGGGGTCATGACGTAGACCAGCTTCCCGAACGGGCGCACCCAGGCGCCCTCGTCCACCAGCCGGGGCTGCAGCTCGGCCATGTCGCACGGCTGCTCGAGCTCGACGACGCCGATGCCACCGAGCACCCGCACGTCGGCCACCCCGGGCAGGTCCCACGCAGGAGCCAGCCCGGTACGGAGGCCCTGCGACAGAGCGGTCACCGTGGCCCGCCAGTCCTGGGACAGCAGCAGCTCGGTGGACGCCTTGGCCACGGCGCAGGCGAGCGGGTTCGCCATGAAGGTCGGACCGTGCATGAAGGCGCCGCCGTTGCCCTCGACGCGCGCCGCGACCTCGTCGGTGCAGAGCACCGCGCCCATCGTCATCGTGCCGCCGGTGAGGGCCTTGCCGATGCACATGATGTCCGGTGCGACACCGGCGTGGTCGGCGCCCCAGAGCTCGCCGGTGCGGCCGAAGCCGGTCGCGATCTCGTCGAAGACCACCAGCACGCCGTGCGCCCGCGCGAGCTCCACGACCCCGCGCAGGTACGACGGCGAGTACCACCTCATGCCACCTGCCCCCTGCACGACCGGCTCGATCACGAGGGCCGCGAAATCCTGCTGTGCAAGGGATTCCGCGATCTCCTCGAGGTCCGCCGGCGTGCACTCCTCGTCGTACAGGGGCCGTGGACGAGAAACGAAGACCTGCTCGACCACGTGCCCCTGGAACAGGCCGTGCATGCCGTCGGGGTCGGTGACGCTCATGACCCCGGAGGTATCGCCGTGGTAGCCGCCGCGAACGGTGAGGAAGCGCGGTCGGCCGCTCGCCTGGACCGCCATCTTCAGGGCGACCTCGACGGCGACGGAGCCGGAGTCGGCGAAGAACACTCGCGTGAGCGAGGGATCCGTGATGGAGACGAGCAGCTCGCCGAGCTCGACGGCCGGCGCGTGCGTGAGGCCTCCGAACATCACATGGGAGAACCGGTCGACCTGGGCCTTCAGCGCCGCATCCAGGACCGGGTGGCGGTAGCCGTGGATCGCCGCCCACCAGGAGGACATCCCGTCGACGACGGTGCGGCCGTCCTCGAGGGTCAACCGCACGCCCGAGGCGTCAACGACCCCGAACAGCGGCGAGGCCCGGACCGGCGCGTACGGGTGCCACAGCACCTCGTGGTCACGCGAGACGAGATCCATCAGAGGGACTGCGAGAGCCCCTTCAGCGGCATCTTCAGGTCCACGAGCATGGTGAGGTCCTCGGTCGCGGGCCGGCCCAGGGTCGTGAGGTAGTTCCCGACGATGACGGCGTTGATGCCACCGAGCATGCCGTCCTTGGCGAGGTCGCCGAGGGTGATCTCGCGGCCGCCGGCGAAGCGCAGGATCGTGCGCGGCAGGACGAGGCGGAAGACGGCGATGGCACGGAGGGCCTCGTTGGCCGCCATCACGGGCTGGTCACCGAACGGCGTACCGGGCCTGGGGTTGAGGAAGTTGAGCGGCACCTCGTCGGGCTCCAGCGCCGCGAGCTGCGCGGCGAACTCGGCGCGCTGCTCGAGGGTCTCGCCCATGCCGAGGATGCCGCCGCAGCAGACCTCCATGCCGGCCTCGCGGACCATGCGGAGGGTCTCGAAGCGCTCCTCCCACGTGTGCGTCGTCACGACGTTCGGGAAGTAGGACCGGGCGGTCTCCAGGTTGTGGTTGTAGCGGTGCACCCCCATCGCGGTCAGGTCGTCGACCTGCTCCTGGGTGAGCATCCCGAGCGAGCACGCGACCTGGATGTCCACAGCCTCGCGGATCGCCTTGACGCCTTCGCGGACCTGGGCCATGAGCTTGTGATCCGGGCCGCGGACGGCGGCGACGATGCAGAACTCCGTCGCCCCGGTCGCCGCGGTCTCGACGGCCGCCTTCACCAGCGACGGGATGTCGAGCCAGGCGGCCCGGACCGGGCTCGGGAACAGGCCGGATTGGGAGCAGAAGTGGCAGTCCTCCGGGCAGCCGCCGGTCTTGAGGCTGATGATGCCCTCGACCTCGACCTCGGGACCGCAGTGCTTCATCCGGACGTCGTGGGCGAGCTGGAGCAGCTCCGGGAGGCGCTCGTCGCCGAGCTGCAGGCACTGCAGCGCCTGCTCCTGCGTGAGACCCACACCGCGGTCCAGCACCTGCTCGCGGGCGGTCTCCAGGACGTCGGTCAGCAGCTCAGTCACGCGGGCGAGTCTGCCATGGTGAGCGATCACCCCGGCGGCGGGTCCCACCTCTGGCGGAAGGTGCGGGCGTCCCAGTCCCCACCGAGCTGCGGGCCGAGCGACGCTCGCGCGACGGGCAGGAAGTCCTCCTGGGTCAGCGCCCCCGAGCCCTCGGGGATCGCGCCGAGCAGCGGGCGGGCCGCGAGCATCTCCAGGTCGCGCAGGTTCGAGCGCTCCGCCAGCCCCGGGTCGGCGGGCCACGCCCCGAGGACGATGCCGGACAGCTCCACCCCCCGGTGCGCCAGGGCCTCCAGGGTGAGGGCCGTGTGGTTCAGCGTCCCGAGGGCGGGCGCCGCCACGACGAGCACGGGGGCCCGCAGTGACCGGGCGAAGTCCGCGAGCGTCGTGCCGTCCTCGTCGAAGCGCACGAGCAGACCGCCGGCGCCCTCGACGAGCACGAGGTCGTGGTCGAGCCCGAGCACGAGGTCGTAGAGGGCAACGGGGTCAAGGGGTGGCCGCTCGCAGGCGCGGGCCGCCGCCGCGGGCGACAGCGCGGCCGGGTAGCGGACCAGCTCGAAGCACTCCGTGACGCCGGACAGCCGCTCGACCGCAGCGAGGTCACCTGGCTCGTCCTCCGTGACCCCTGTCTGCCCCGGCTTCACGACCGCGACGCGGGCTCCCCGAGCGAGCGCCAAGGCCGCCACGGCCGCCGTGACGACCGTCTTCCCCACGTCGGTGCTGGTGCCCGTCACGAACAGGACGGCCACATCTCACTCCTCATCTGATGTTCACGCGCTGGGAATCCGGGGGAAGGAACGTGCGTCGAGACTCAGGGTCTCACCGCAGAGAGCTGGAGGTCGACGATGACTGCGTATGCCGACGAGAACGTCTTCCAGATGGCTGATCCGCGTCGTCGGACCTCCGACGAGGTGGATCTGGGCGCGACCTGGCGCGGCGCGGGCTCGGACGACGTGTGGCGACTGGCGTGGCTCCGTGAGACCGGAGAGCTGTACCTGTGCACAGCGGCCGGCTTCCCTGGGCCGAGCCAGCAGGTGAGCGTGCTCGCGGTCATCCCCACGGAAGCGGCCCTCGACCAGCTGCTCGACGGGTGGCGCGAGCACCGCACGGACGAGGACGGGCTCGGCTGGCTGCGGAGCCGGCTCAGCCGTCGCGCCGCGTAGCCGCCAGCACCACCTCGGCCGCCCGTTGGACGTCGGCCGCACTGAGGTTCGCTCGCGTGGTCAGGCGCAGGCACGAACCACCAGCAGGTACGGAAGGTGGACGGAAGCACCCCACCCGTACACCTGAGGCCCTGCAGGCACGTTGTGCAGCGACCGCCGCACGGGGATCGCCGAGGGGGACGTGCACGACGGCGCCCGGGGTGGCCGGCACGTCCAGCGCGGCGGCGAGCTGGCGCGTCACCGCCGCAAGACGAGCCACGCGGTCCTCGGTCACCAGCGCAAGGGCCGCCAGCGCCGCGGCTGCCGAGGCCGGGGCGAGGCCGGTGTCGAAGATGAACGGACGGGCCGTGTCGATCAGGTGGTCCCGCAGCGACGCCGGGCCGAGCACCGCTCCGCCCTGGGCGCCCAAGGCCTTGGAGAG
>JAODNB010000107.1 GCA_025464795.1 Frankiales bacterium | reverse complement strand
CCACGGTCGACAGGTCCAGCGACAGGGTCTCGGAGAAGCGCGGCTCCGCGGACGGGTCGTGCCACAGGCCCTGCTCCTTGGCGTAGGCCTCCACCAGGGCGACCTGCTGCTCACTGCGGCCGGTGAGGCGCAGGTAGGCCAGGGTCTCGTCGTCGATCGGGAAGATCGCGCAGGTGGAGCCGTACTCGGGGCTCATGTTGCCGATCGTCGCGCGGTCGGCGAGCGGCACGTTGGTGACGCCCGGGCCGTAGAACTCGACGAACTTGCCCACGACGCCGTGCTTGCGGAGCAGCTCGGTGATCGTCAGGCAGAGATCCGTGGCGGTCGTGCCCGCTGGGAGCTCCCCGACGAGCTTGAAGCCGACGACCCTCGGGATGAGCATCGACACCGGCTGGCCGAGCATGGCGGCCTCGGCCTCGATGCCGCCGACGCCCCAGCCGAGGACGCCCAGGCCGTTGATCATCGTGGTGTGCGAGTCGGTGCCCACCAGGGTGTCGGGGTAGGCGACGCCGTCGCGTTCGAAGACGACGCGGGCGAGGCGCTCGAGGTTGACCTGGTGCACGATGCCGGTGTTCGGCGGCACGACGGCGAAGTCGGTGAACGCGGTCTGGCCCCACTTCAGGAACTCGTAGCGCTCGCGGTTGCGGTCGTACTCGAGCGCGCCGTTGAGCCCCAGGGCCTCCTTGGTGCCGAAGAAGTCGGCCACGACGGAGTGGTCGATGACCATCTCGGCCGGAGCCAGCGGGTTGATCTTGCGAGGGTCGCCGCCCAGCTCAGCCATGGCCTCGCGCATCGTGGCGAGGTCCACGACGCAGGGAACACCGGTGAAGTCCTGCATCAGCACGCGGGCGGGGGTGAACTGGATCTCGGTGTCGGGCTCGGCACTGGGGTCCCAGGACGCGAGGGCGCGCACGTGGTCCGCGGTGATGTCGGCGCCGTCCTCGGTGCGGAGCAGGTTCTCCAGCAGCACCTTCAAGCTGTATGGCAGGTCGGCCACTGTCAGACCTTGGGACTCCACGGCGCTCAGGCGGAAGACGTCGTACGACTGCCCTGCCACCTCCAGGGTGCCCTTGGCGCCGAAGCTGTCGAGACTCATGTGTCCTGCTCCTTCTGTAGGTCTGGTGGAACGCTAGTGCCCTTGCGCACTGCGCCTTCCACGAGGTCGAGAACCCCGGGGAGGTGGTCGGTGGGCATGCCTGCGGCGAGTCCGGACACCAGGCCGTCCAGGGCGAGCCGCAGGAAGTCGACGAGGATCGGCAGGGGTACGTCGCTGCGGACGACGCCGGCCTTGCGCTGCCGCTGCAGGCGCGCCGTGGTGGCGCCGAGGACGGCGCTCTGGTGCTCGGCCCAGCTGGCTGCGAAGGCCGGGTCGGTGCGCAGCCGTCGGCGCACCTCGAGCTGGACGCCCAGCCAGCCGGCGTCCTTGTCCTGGAGGTCGCGCATGACCTGGACCAGCCCGTGCTGGGCCACGGTCTCGGCCATCTGCGCCGCGTCGTCCTCCGCCAGGGCCAGGAACAGGGCGTCCTTGTCCCGGAAGTGGTGGAAGATCGCGCCGCGAGACAGCCCGGTCTCGGCCTCGAGGACCTTCACCGTGGCCCCCTCGTAGCCGTGCCGCGCGAAGGCTCTGCGCGCTGCCTCGAGGATCTCGGCCCGTCGGGAGGCGAGCTGCTCGTCCGAGATCTTGGGCATGGGAGCCAGCATAGCAAACCGTACATCCGTCTTGCAACAAACGGGATTGGTCCCGCTTTGACCGGGGTAGCCAGTCAGATGGCGGTCCGGATGGGAGCGCCGCGTTGTCAGGAGGACGTCGTGACGCAGGTGCCCGTGCTGGTGCTGAAGCCCCAGGGCCGGCTGGACATGGAGGCCTGCGAGGACCTCCGCTACCAGCTGGCGGCGGCCTTCAGCGCCGGCGTCGACTCTGTCGGGATCGACCTGGCTGGCATCACGGACATCGACCAGACCGGCCTCGGCGTCCTGTCCGGTGCTGCGCGCCACCTCGCACGCCGCGGTGGGGCGCTGGTGATCACCCGCGCGACCCCCTCGGTCGCGACCTGCCTGCGCATCAACGGGCTCGAGGACCTGCTGGCTCCGGCTGCTCCCGTGCTGACCGTCGTCCCGGGCACGGGAACGGGAACGCCCCGGGGGCGTCGGAGCCCCGCGACCGGTGGAGCCCTGAAGCTGTCGGGGACCTAGCCGCTGGGCTCAGGCGTCGCGGTCGCGGCGGATGATCGCCTTGCGGCCCTTGATGACGCTCGAACGCAGCGCCTTGATCACCTGGTCGATGTCGCCCTCGGGGATCTCGACGAGCGAGAAGCGCTCGGTGATCTCGATCGACCCGATCTGCTTGCCCGTCAGGTGGCTCTCGCCGGCGATCGCCCCGACCAGGTCCTGCGGCCGGACGTTGCCGCCGCGGCCGACACCGATGTAGATCTTCGCCCAGCCGGCCCGGGGGCCCTTGCGCTCCCGCGGCGTCGGGCCCTTGCCCCCCGCGAACGGCTTGTTGGGCAGGTAGTCGTCGCGCACCGGGCGCTCGTAGGGCTTCACGACGGGGATGTCGGTCTCGTCGGCAGGCGCCTTCTGGCTGTGCAGCAGCTCGATCGCCGCGAGGGCGATCTGCTTGACGTCGTACTCCTGCTCGAGCTCGCCGAGGATCCCGCGGACCCGGTTGACGTCGCCGCCCTGCAGGACCTCGAGCAGCGCCGTCTTCGTCGCCGCCAGGCGACGGGCCGCGAGGTCGGCGACGGTCGGCACCGGGAGCAGCGGCACCTTCGTGCCGGTGAGGCGCTCGATCTGCTCGAGCATCCGCCGCTCG
>JAODNB010000061.1 GCA_025464795.1 Frankiales bacterium | reverse complement strand
CGCGACGAGCAACCGCTACTTAGTTATGCCGTCCGTACGGCAGTAGAGCCCGGCCGGTCCAGAGTTCTGCGGAACGCTGACGCAGTCCTGGGTGCCAACGCGGACGCGCTGGAAACGATTGCCGTCGTTGCTGGACATGCTCGACCAGATGGCGAGCCAGAGCAGCGCGATGATCGAGAGGATCAAGGCCGCGTAGGCGACGGGATGGCGCCGTGGCCGCTCGGGGGTGACGTGGCCGGTCGCGTTGTCCGGGTGCTGGCCCTGTCGCGTCCTCACGGAGGTCGCTGGCTCCGTCGGGTAAGCCGCGTTTGGGTCGAGGGGAAGAGACGTCGTGGGGGGGTACACGTTCTCGGTCATGATCGCCGTATTCCCGCGCGCTGACGTCAGTAACCTTCACGCGTGGGGTTCGCTGACTGACCAGAATGTCGCAGGAAGCCGGCGCCCGCGTCGTACCTAGCGTCTCGGGCGGAGCGCGTTCCAGACCGAGCCGACAAGGCCACATGCGAGAACGACCACGAGCAATGCGACGAGGTGATGGCTGCGACCGTCACAGGGACCGGGTAGGCAGCCGCCGTGTCCGTCCAGCATGCAGATCGAGGTCTGCGAACACGGGCCCGGCTTCACGAAGGCGTACGTGACGACCGCGAGCAGGACGCCCGTCGCGAATCCCGCGAACGCCCCGTTCAGACCTCGTCGAGCACGTCGCCCAGTCGCCACTCGCCGAGCGTAGGCGGACGCGGACTGCGGGGATAGCGCTGCTCCAACGAGCAGCAGGCGGGAGCTTCGCTCGGGGGGCCGTGTCCGTCAGTCGCAGCCGTTCAGGAAGTCCACGGTCGCCTCTGATCCAGCTCGCACCGTGACCATGCGGACGATATGCACCCAGTTGCTCGCCTCTACGCGGTACTGACCCGGCGGGAGTCTGAGTCGGAAGGTGTCATGAGCGGGGTCTCCCGCCGTTACGAGCTCCGAGGCGACAACGGTGCCTCCCTGTTTTGCCACGACTGTCGCGGCTCGTGGCCGTGACTCGGCCACCCCCGCGCACACTTCTACCCGCCCTGTGATGATCCCCCTTGAGATCGTCTGGGGAGCGGAGCTCGAACCTCGACGGTCCACGGCCTGATGGCTGCTACGTGAGCACCCCGCGCAGCCCAGCAACACGATTGCTGCCATGGCTGCGGTCTGTGCCCTGACACGCATGACGCTCATGGTGGTAGGACGTAACCCGCACCGCAAGGGTTCGGCTCTTGATCACGCGGGACCCCGCGGTCCACTCCCGTCAGTGCGACCATCCGTACTGTGCCCGAGGACTTCACGCCGCCACCGCCCGCCACACTGGACGATCACAGCCACGTCAAAGGGCCGTTCCTGCACGGCACCAGGGCCGACCTGTCTCCGGGCGACCTTCTCCTGCCCGGCCGGCGTTCGCACTTCCGCCCCGACCGCCCCCTCGCGCACGTCTACTTCAGCACGCGCATGGAGACCGCGGTGTGGGGGGCTGAGCTCGCCGCCGCGCTCGCCCCCGACGAAGACGACGCGGGACCGGCGACTGCCCGCGTCTACGAGGTCGAGCCGATGGGTCCCTTCGAGGACGACCCGAACGTCACCGACAAGAAGTTCCCCGGCAACCCCACCCGGTCCTACCGATCGCGCAGCCCGCTCCGCGTCATCGACCAGGTCACCGACTGGGCCAGGCACTCGCCGGAGGAGCTCGAGGGGATGCTCGGAAACCTGGCCCGGCTGCGCGCCGCCGGCCAAGACATCGTCCTGGACTGATCCCAGGCAGGCCGACGCCTCGAGCTAGACGCCCGTGGCAGCCATCGGCAAGAAAGCCCGCACATGGCCGAGAGCGCGATCGACGTACTCGTCCTTCTCACCGACGGGGGCCACGTAGAACAGCGCCGCGCGAGCTGTGTCCAGGTCGGCCAGGCGGGCGATCATCCAGGCAGCCAAGTACTGGCTCGACAGGCAACCGCCTGCGGTGGCGACGTTCCCGACGGCGAAGAACGGCTGGTCGACGACGTTCGCCCCGGCCTCGACGACCCAAGGCTTGCTGATGAGGTCCGTGCAGACGGGCACACCATCGAGCAAGCCCAACTTGGCGAGGAGCAGGGCACCAGAGCACTGCGAGCCGATCACCTGCCTTGTGGGATCCAGCTGCATCGATGCCAGGAACGCAGCGTCGGTGGCGTACTGGCGAGTCTTCGACCCACTCCCCACGAGGACGGCGTCCGCATCGGGCAGGTCTTCAAGCGACATCTGCGACTGGACGGTGACACCGTTCATCGAGGTCACCTGCGGCGTTGGCGACGCGATTGACACGGACCAGTCCGGCCGATCGACGCGGCTCAGCATGTACGACGCGACGAAGGAGTCGATCTCGTTGAAGCCGTCGAGCGTCACCACAGCGATATGGGGCATGCCGCGAGCGTAGGTGAGGCCCTGCCGCCGTCGCCTCATCATTTATCAACGACAGCCGGTTTGTCGGTCGGAGGCACGTCGTCATCATCAGCTCACGGCTGCGCGCACGTCCTCACCGGCGCGCCACCAATCGTGGTTCTCCTGCACCGCGCACCCGCCCAGAGCGATAAACAGAGGATCCGGCTTGCCGGTGTCGAGGAGGGCGAAGCCGGTTTGGTCATGTCGGCTGCATGTGCCGTCAACCTTCACGTGGGTCAGCGCCTCGTTCAGGGTCTTCAACTGCTCGGCGTCGAGGTCGTGGTGCTTCGTGAGGCGGCCGACCCGGTCGCCGTCCTTGTCGACCTCGACCGTGTAGGTGCAGACCGACGCGCGACCTGACACGGGGGTGGGGAGAGTTCGGCTGTTCTCCTGCTTCCGGCCGTCCTGCTCTTCCAGCGACAGAACATCCTTGTACGCCTCTGGGCACTTCGAATCGATGGACAGCTGTGACTGAACCTGCTGCAGCTTCGTCTCGCTGACGACCGTGGTGGAGAGCGCGGCATAGGCCGCGGCGGCCTCTTTGGTGGGCTCCCCGCATACCTCGCGAGTCGCCCGGACGGCCGAGGTGCCCCTGTCGCTGTGCAACCACACGGTCAGAGGTGACGTCCCCACGGCGCTGCAGACTGCGCCTCCCGGCGGCTGGGTCGTGTCGTCGGGCTTGCTGTAGGCCCTGAGCAGCTCATTGAGTCCGCTGGTGAGCCGCTTTACGGAGGAGAAGCTCCATATGCCGTCACCGGGCACCGTGCGCGCTCCTTGCTCGCAGATGAAGGCGTCGGTCACTGTGTCCTGATCGCTCGGCAAATGCTCAGGCTCAAGGTTCGGACACGCCTGGCTCTCGGGCACGGTGCCCGGGAGGGGTGACGGCGAGAACGTCGGTGCAGCCGGAGGCGAGGACGGACCTTCGCTTCTGGCGGCGACACTGGCGTTGCCGCAACCCGCGAGGAGCAAGCCCACAAGCAGCATCGGTGTCCGCATGGAGCTAGGACGCATGACGTGACGTCACCCTTCGGTTCTCCAGAACAGTAGGAGGAAGTCCCGGCAGGGCCCGTCGACCGTCACCTGCGATGAGGAACCGGTGAGGCTTGCGGATGCTTGGCCCCAGTCGCATCATCCGTGGGTGCGTCTGCGCTGTGGTCTTCTGCTGCCGCTTGCTGCTGTGGCCTGCTCTGGCGGCGGCGATCGTCCGGCGGCTAGTGCGACAACAGGTGCTCGGCCAGGGACTCCGGTCACCACACCGTCGCAGCGAATGTGCTCGAAGGCCCTTCCTGGCAGCACGATCCTCGCCTCGTCCGCGACGACGGTCGCGGACGTTCGGTCTTACGAGGTGGGGGGTCCCTCCCCGCTAGCGGGCGACCCTGCCCGACGACCTGGGCGCAATGCGTTTGCCTCCGCGCCCGCGTCGGGTGTGGCCGCTTGGTGCACGGTTGCTGGCGGCGCCGGCTACACCTTCTACGCTGCCGGTCCAGAGGCCGCGGCGGTGCGTATCGAAAGCGTCGGGGGGCTGAGCGGCCCGGTCCCAGACCAGCCGGTGCCCATTCCGTAGTGCGTTGCCGATGCGACGGGGTCTTCTCCACTCTGGGCTTATCCGTCACGATCGCGGGCTTTGCTCGTCCTTGCTTGCGAGCCGTAAACGTCGTCCGCAGGTAAGGCGCGGACGAGATGCGGGCTGGTGCCGACGTGTACAGCCGCCGGGGCCGTCTGCGCCCTGAAAGACGAATGCCGTTGGACGCCTTGAGATCCGGCCCTGTTCCCCAGGCGGCGGTCTGCGACGGTGGCCGGCACCTACCCTCGCGTGATGGGTGACGCTCTGCAGGTGCTCGGGATAGACGTTCCCGAGGACCTTCTGAAGCGCTGGGCAGGCTGGTTCGCGCCGAACCCGCAACCATTCCTCCTTGACGTCCGCGACGACCTGCTCGGCAGCGACAACGTTGAGCTGTCGCCTGAGCTGCGTGACACCTTCGAGGTCTACGCGGTAACTGGCGGGCTCCGGCTCGCCTGGCTGACGGAGGAGAACTTCCGGGAGTTGCCTCAGGGGCGTCGGGCTGAGGTCGTACGCGCTCAAGCACGCTATGAGCGAGGTCTGGTCCCCAGCGTTCGCAGCTGGGCGTCGCTGCTTGGTGACGTCGCCCGACACCAAGCGGACAGGCACCGATTCGTGTGGTGGCCGAGCCTGCTGGCAGGGCATGAGCACCGAGTCCTCACCGAGTACGTCACCGAGGGACGCAGGCCGAGCCAGCACGAGCGCGTTGCCCCATCGGTGTGGCGAGCATCAGAACAGCTACTGCCCGACGTACGTCGTCTCGCCGGGACCTTCCCGTCCAGCAGCGGCCCCAACTGCTTCGGCACCGTCATGGCCGCAGCGGGTGTCGAGGGAGCCGAGGCGGTATGGATGCAGCGCGACCCCTTTGAGCAGTGGCTGGCAGGTTGCACCACGTCTGGCGGGAACGACGCGGAACCCGGAACTGTCCTGGTCTGGCGGTCGCCGGAGGGTGCTGTTCAGCACGCGGCGGTCACCCTCGGAGGTGGCTGGGCGATGCACAAGCCCTCACAGGGCTGGATGTCACCGACGAAGGTCCTGGCCGTGCCCGACGTCATTGCCAGTGCCCGCTCGCGCGGACGGCGGCTGTCCCGGCGGCGCATCGTCGCCTGACGTCGGGTTGGCTTGATAGGTGTAGAGGGCAGACCCGCGAGCTCGTGACGACAAGGCGTCGCGTGGCTTCGGCGACACCGGCAGTGGCGCATGCCAGGGGTCGTATCGTTCGCCTGTGAGAACTGGGAAGTCTGCCTTGCTCCTGAGCGTGCTGGGCGCGGTCGTGGGGCTTGTTGCTGCGCTGTTCGAGCCGCACCAATACGGACCCGACCACTCGTGCCCGGCGGGAGCGTCTCGGGCAGCTTGCTCGTACCCGCCGGAACTGGCGCAGCAGCGAGTCGAGTGGACATTGATCGGCATCGCTCTCGGATTGGCGATCTGGTTCGTGATCATCTGGATGCAGAGCTTTCGGCCGCGTCGCGAGAGCTGAAGCAGGTGCTCTTCACGGCGGTTGGTGGGAACCGTAGGCACCTCGTTCGCGTCATACTGCCGGCTGGGTGGGAGGTGAAGGATGCCTGGAAGCATGACCAGAGCGTTGCCCGGTTGCGCGGGCCTGGTCGCCCTGCTGGTCGCCGGCTGCAGCGGTGTCAGCGGCGGAAGTGCGAAGGCGGGCGAAGACACACCAGCGCCGACTGCCAGCGTCGCCCCCGTCCCGGTTGGTTGGCAGGTGGTCAGTTCGCTTGGGCTCGAGGTGTACGCGCCAGGGAGCTGGCCGTTCAATGGCTGGTCTGGCTGCGGGCCCCCGCCGCCGGCCCTGATCGAGCGTGACCAAGGCGCAGTAGCTGGCTGCGGCAGCGACTCCGTTGTCCCCTCGTCACTGCGCATCCAGGGGCTTCAGCCTCCGAACCCTCGGTCAACCTCACAGCCCGCATCGCAGCCGTCGTCGAAACCGGCGAGCGTGGACCTGGGTTCGGCATCGGGGTCAGTGTCACGCGGACAAACCGCCGACGGCCGCTTCAGAGCGACGGTAGAGGTACCTGCCCTGCAAGCCGAGGTGTCCGTGGAGAGCCCTGACAAGAAGACTGTCGATGCGATCGTCAGCTCGGTCCGGGCTGTGGACATCGACGGCGTGGGCTGCCCAACCCGGCTGGGCGCCGCGCCCTCGTGGGACCACGCCTCGACAGGGCCAGCGGTCGACTTGTCCCGGCCAGGTCAGGTCGTCTCCGTCAGCGTGTGCCACTACGAGCCCTCACGATCGAGTGACGCAACGCCCGTACTCGCCAGCTCCATCCGGCTCACGGGCGTCCAAGCAGACGCAGCCGTGACCGCAATCGAACGGTCCGCGGCCGGCGCACTGCCTGCGGTTCCTGAGGACCAGTGCCAGCGAGAGCCCGAGAGGAATCCGCTCTGGCTTCACATCGCGTACGCCCACGCAGACCCCGTGCCGGTTCATGTCCGCTACTCCACCTGCGAGCAACGCTGGACGGCGTCGCCGTCAGGTGTGAGCCAGGTGTCACAGGCGCAGCTTCAAGCCCTGCTCGGGCCACTGCACACCGGATACGGCTACCCCGTCCCACTCCCACCCCATTGATCACCCGGCAGCGAAACCGCTCGCGAAAGAGCCGGGGGCACGCAACGCCCTGCCGTGCCAGTCTGCTCAACGTGAAACGTCAGGGATCCCTCATCGCGCTCGCGATCGTCTGCGCCACGGTTGTCACCGGCTGTGGCGAGTCAAAGCCGACGAACAACCTGCCCGGTTGCGGTGGTCCCTCTCCCCTGGCGGGCAGTACCCCGAGGCCGTGCGACCCCAACAAGGCGCCCATTCCGTAGCCTTGAGGACCCGATCAAGTGGCGCCTGCGGCGGCGGAAAGCCACTCTTGCTTCATGGCGCAGGTCCACCACCTCAACCGTCGCCCCCCTTGGTGGGGTCCGGACTGGCTGGGCTTGCCGGTTGCTTTCTGGCTGTCCGTTCTGACCAGTGCAGCGACTACGGGAGTCGTCGCTTGGGTTCTCCTGGGGGTGTTCGTCCCGGAGTTGAACAGGCCCATCCCGACGTCGTTTCCTGTTTCCCACCCAAGGCCGCGCTTCGCGAGCGAGTTCTACGCCGCGATCGCCTTCTCCGTTGGTGCGCTGCCTCCCCTGTATCCCTGGAATCGCGCCCTGCATCGGCGGGGATTGCACAGCTGGGACGACGACTAGGGCCCTCCCGGACACTTCGGCTTCGGCGCCCGCTGCAACGCCACGGGCCCGGCGCACGGAGTCAATGTCGTTACCGCTGGGAGAATCGAATGGTGATGGGTCGGCCCCGAACCCTTTGCCGGTTGCCACCCTTAAAGCCTGGCAATCACCGCGGCAGAGCGGGCCGGCGCAGGTCAGTGACAGCCCATCTCTTCCCGTAGCCTGCGTTCATGTCGCGTACGGAGAAGCAGGCTCCACTGCGCCCCTCGGCCCTTGCCGACAGACCGCTGAGGGTGGCCTTGGCCGCGATGCTCCTGCTGATAGCGGCGGCGTTCGCCTTCCTGGGGCAGCACTACGTTCACGCTGAGCCCCGGTACGCGAGCAAGGGGGTCCAGGTGAGCGGGGGGATCGACCTCGTGGTCGCGGGATCACTGCTCGCCACAGCAGTAGCAATCGTTGCAGTGGTGAAGCGGCCGTCCGCCGCTTCCCGCCTGTTCATCATCGCCGTGTTCATCGTCACCGCCGGCCTTGTACTAGAGGGTCACTTCTACAGCGCAGGCGTCTCCTGTGCCTGCAGTGGCGGGTAGTCGCCTCCTTGCTCCAGCTGTTCGGCGTGTCTGTGGGCACTCGTGACTGCAGGCCTCAGCAGGGGTGGCCGGCGCTCGCAGGCTCACGAGGTCTCCATCGTGTTGTCCAGGCTCAGGTACCTGGCGTGGAGCAGTTGGCGGGCGGTCTCGGCGTTGACAGGTCGGCTGTAGAGGTACCCCTGAACGTGAAGTGCTCCCAGACGGGCCAGCGCCGATTCCTGCTCCGAGGTCTCGACGCCCTCCGCCACGATGAGCAGTCCCTGCGTTCCTGCGATGGCGAAGATCGCAGAGGCCAGGGCCTGACCGTCCGGTTCTGCGACGTGCCGGACGATGGACCTGTCGATCTTCAGGACGTCGAGCGGCAGCCGCGAGAGGGCAGCGAGAGCGCTGTATCCAGTGCCGAAGTCATCCAAGGCGATGCGCACGCCGCAGTGCCGCAGCTCGGCGAGCACCCGGGAGGCGTGCTCATCGACGGCCAACGACTCAGTGACCTCGAGGGTGAGCCGTCGTGCCGGGATGCCGCCATCGAGACAGCCCTTGACGAGGTCCGGGAAGCGTCGGGAGGAGAGCTGTCGCGGGGAGACGTTGACGCTGACGCTGATGTCGTGGCCTTCGCCCAGCCACTGCCGCAGCTGCTCGGTGGCCTGCCTCAGCACGCACTCGCCGATGTCTTCGATCAACCCCGTGGACTCGGCGATGGGAATCCACTCTTCTGGGCCGACGAGCACATCCCCTTGTCGCCACCTGGCAAGCGCCTCGAAGCCGACGATGCGTCGATCCGCCGCTGTCAGGATCGGCTGGTAGTGAACGAGGATCTCGCCGCGGTCGACAGCACCGGTCAGCCGACGCTCCAGATCGGACCGGAACACCACTGCCGAGCGCAGCTCGTCGCGGAACTGACCGATGTCGGCCCCTCCGCGGCTCTTCGCGTCCCACATGGCTGTGTCGGCGTCGCGCAGCATCGTGTCGGCGTCCGCGTCGCGATCGTCGCTGGTTGCGGCGGTCACGATGCCGATGCTCGCCGTGATCCTGGCTTCGACGTTCCTGATCACGAAGGGCCGAGCAAACGCATCTGCCAACCGCTGCCCGAACGGTGAGATGTCGTGGCCGCCGAGGCCGTTCGTGCAGACCACCACGAACTCGTCGCCTCCGAGCCTCCCGACGAGGTCGCACCCTTGCGCGCCCTCGCGCAGTCGTAGCGCCACCTGGCGCAGCACGTCATCACCGGTGGGGTGCCCGTGCATGTCGTTGACGGCCCGGAATCGATCGATGGCGCACAGCCCGACATCCACGGTCGACCCGGGATCGGCAAGGGCGTCAGTGATCACTTCGACCAGCCGGGAACGATTTGCAAGACCCGTCAGCTCGTCCGTGGTCGCCCGACGACGCAGCAGTGCGCTCGCGTCCCGCCGGCTCTCGGCAGCGGACAGCACGGCACCTACTGCCACCAGGAACTCGCCGTCTGCCCGACCGCTCGTAGTGCGCGCCGCGGTGTGATCGGCAACAGCAGCATCTGCGGCGGCCACGACGACGGCCAACTCCGCCGTCAGGGCTAGCGTCCCCAACTCCGCAAGCACGCGTTGGTTGTCTCCGAGCTCCCGGACGGTGCGGAATGCCCGTAGCTGTCGGGTCCACAGCATTCCCGCCATAGCCAACAGCGCAGGGAACGGCACGTAGCCGGACAAGACCTCTGCGGCGATCGGGTTGCCCGCTACCAGTGTGATGACCGCGAGGCACATCGAGAAGATCAAGCCGCCGACCAGGACGGGCCGCTCCCGGTCCGAGGGTCCCGGGCCCGCGGCGCAGGCACACAGGTAGCCGAAGACGAGCGCGATGACTGCGAAGCCCGACAGCGCCATCAGAGGGCCGTACGAAGGGAACCCGCCGACCGTCTGGTGACGGTAGATCAGGTTCGAGACCGGCCACAGCGCGAGCCTGCACCCGCAGACCAGCACCAGGGCCGCGACCAGCCATCGGGGGGTCCGCCGGGTGGTGACCGTGCCGGCGAGGGGAAGAGTGCTCAGTGCCAGGCCCGCCAGCGCACCCGACCGCAAGAACAGCAGGAGGTCAAGGTCGTCGGGTTCCCGGAGAGCGACGACAGCCGCGTGCCCCGTGATGAACACCGCAGCCGTCGCCGCGGCCGTCAGCGCCATCAGCCTTGCCGAGGAGCCCGCGCCTTCCCAACGCCAGACGATGGCCTGCTGAGCGGCCAGCAGCAACGCAAAGCCCGCCAGAACCAGTTGGAACTCAGACACGGCAGCCCAAGAACTCATATCTCCCACCCCTGAAACCAACATGATGACTGTTACCATACGTTGCGTCTGTTAACAGGTCAAGTGTAGGGTTGACCCATGACGAGCTCAGGGACGAGGGCACCAGACCGACGACAGCGGAAGTCGCGTGCCGCGCTGCAGCAGGCACTCCTGCGGCTCATCGCCGTGCGGCCCTACGACGCAGTGACCATCGAGGACGTCACCGCGGAGGCTGACGTGGCACGAGCCACCTTCTACGCGCACTACAAGGACAAGGCGGCACTGCTGCTTGAGGTCGGCAGCGAGCTGATCTCGGAACTGGCCGCACGAGTCAGTCGGGAGGCCGCCATGTCCTCCGGCGTCTACACCGGCGACGCTGTGTACGCGATCTTCGAGCACGCGTCCGAACACCGCCACCTGTACCGCCTCATCATCAGCGGCGAAGGCGGTCCGGCCGTACGTGCCGCGGTCCTCACGACCTTCGAGGGCGCCGTCAACGCGGCCTTCGCACGCATTGCCGAGGAAGAAGACCGCACCCCTCGGGGCCCGCTGGCCCTCACGTCAACCGCGTTCACCGGGGCATTGCTGCGGACCATCGAGAGCTGGATCGACGCCGGCCTTCCCTCTGCGCCAGGCGCACTCACGGCCGACTTCCTGCTCAGCCAAGCTGGGGGACTCGAGTGGGCGCTTGGATTCGGCCCTGGCGAGACCCGACTAGCACCCACGCCCTAGCGGAAGAGCAGACCGCGTCGCACCAACCTGCATGCGCCCCCGCTCCCTGACATGTGTGGCCGTGTCCTCGGACCGCGAAGAAGCGTGGTTCGTCACCCTGGAATCGATGTTCCAGATCGCTGAGCAGCTGTCGTTAGCCGCCCTTCACGGTGGGATCCGATATCCCAGGAGAAGCACTGCTCGAGGGAGATCCCTTGCTCGCTACCTGCTCGTGAGCAAGACACAGCAATGCCCAGGCTGCGGGTCGAGCCGCGCGCTCATTGGGACCCCCGAGGCCTCGACCATCGCACCGAGCAGGTCCTGGTTCAGCGCGCAAACTAGGTCCAGGTGCATCTCCACCAAGTGGTGGAACGGGCAGTTGCGCAGCCGGATTCCGTCCTTCGCCTGATACGGCTCGTACCCGCGGTCGGCCAGTGCACGAAGGGCGTCCTCGGGGGAGTCGCCGTCGAGCTTGCTGCCGAGGTCCTGTCCGGCGGCGCGGGTCGCGGCGCGTAGCTTCTCCCGAGCCGCTCCCGTCTCGTCAGCCTCGATTGCCGTGGCCAGCAGATGGGCCAGCAGGCCGTTTTCGCGGGCAGGCAGCTGCAGGGTCACCTCAACTGCTGAGCGCGTGTACAGCTTCGCGGGACGGCCCGCGCCAGGTCCGGTCCGGCCACTACGACGGGCCGTGGTGACCGTCACCAGTTCCTGCTTGACGAGCAGGTCTAGGTGGTAGGTCGCGAGGGACAGCCCGATGCCGAGGGCCTGGGCGACGTCGTCCCGCCCCACAGGTCGCGGCGCCTGACACACCAGGTCGTACACGCGGCGCCGCTGCGGGTCCGCCAGGCTGGCCGCTGCCGCGATGCCGTCACTCCTGTCACCCACGTCATCAACCATGACATCGTTCTAACACAGTCTCTCTTGACTTTAGAAGGTTTTGGCCCGCACGATGCGTCAGGTCGCCAACCATGTCGGCCTACCAGACCGTTGAAGGAGCACGCGATGCGTCGGTTCTCCGTACGTCCCGCACTCACGCTGAAGGGCCGCACGTTCAAGGGGCCGCGCGGGTTCTCAGGTAAGCCCTTCCATCCGCCGCTCACCGACATCCCCATCGGCGCGTACGTGCTCGCTGCCGTCTTTGACGTCATCTCCCTCGTCGGCGGTGACCACCACCGATGGGCGCAGGACTTCTGGCACGCCGGCACCTACACCTTCATCGGAGGTGCGGCAGTGTCCGTTCTCGCCGCCGTCACCGGCTTCTTCGACTGGTGGCGTTCTTCCCAGGCAGGGACGCAGGCGCGCCGCACGGCGAACACGCACGCGCTCATCATGGTCACCGTCACCGTGCTGGCCCTCGCCGACATCGCGCTTCGGCTCTCCAGCTACGACGACCGGTCCGCTCCTGCCGGCCTGACCGTCCTGTCGGTGGTCATCGCAGTGCTCGTCTCCGTCGGGGCGACCTACGGCGGCAGTCTCGTCTTCGACTACGGCTTCAACGTCGAGACTGCAGGCGACAGCCCCGTCTGGCACCCCTCCGAGGTCGACGTCCTGCCAGGCGAGCACAACGCCTCATGACAGCGGGCGACCCTGGCGGCACACGAGCTCCTCGAAGCGCTCTGTGCTGATGTCACCGCCGGTGGCCTAGTCGAGACACCCCGCCGTATCGCCCTCGCGTACGCGGAACTGCTCACCGCTCGGCCGTTCCAGATGACGACCTCTCCCAACGACGAGCAGTACGACGAGCGGGTCCTCGCACGCGACATCCCGTTCACCTCCCTGTGCGAGCACCACGCGCTGCCGTTCACCGGCGTCGCGCACGTCGGCTACCTCCCGGCGGAACGCATCGTGGGGCTGTCCAAGCTCCTCCCGCCGGGCGCTCACTGCCGCGACCACCGGCGCGATGCGTGAAGTCAGCGCGGAAGGGCACACGACCCAAAGACGTCCCTGCACCACCGACCGAAGTGGAACCTGATGGACGTGACCCGTTGGCTGAGCTTCCAAGGCCGGTCCCGACGCAACGCTCACGCCGCAACAGCCACCCTGACGGACCTGCGGCTCGAGGGTGGCGACGCTGCCACGGCGAGCGCACCCGCTCCTCCCCCACCCTCGGCAGCAGCGCCAAGATCCACCTCAGCCCGGCCGCCCGGTGACTAGTCGGAGCGTCGTCGGCCCGACCATCTCCGGTGCCGTGTGACTCGCTCACCCTTTGACCCTCCGCTGCAGCAGATGCGCGAGATGGGCGGCAGCGTCGTCGACCTCCTCGCCCAGTTCATCGAGGACCGGTACGACGCGCCGAGCTCCGACTACACCGGCCTCGAACCTCTGCTGACTCGCCTCGCCGCCCACCCACCAGCGACGGGCACTGACCTGCCCGCGCTGCTCGACCTCGTCGGGCAAGCAGCTGCCAAGGGCTTCGACACCGCCGGCCCCGGCTTCGTCGGCTACATCCCCGGCGGCGGCCTGTACGCCTCCGCCCTGGCCGACCTCATCGCGGGCGTCATCAACCGGTACACCGGTCTGGCCGCCCCCGCTCCAGCGCTGGTGCAGATGGAGGCGAGCGTCCTGCGTTGGCTGTGCGACACCTTCGGGATGCCGCCGGGGTCGCAAGCAGTGCTCACCACAGGCGGATCGATGTCGACGCTGTCAGCGGTGGTCGCAGCTCGCACGGCGAGACTGGGTGAGGACTTCCGCGGCGCCTGCCTGTACGTCTCCGACGAGGTCCATCACTGCGTCGCCAAGGCAGCGCAGATCGCCGGCCTACCCGCCGACGCGCTCCGGGTCGTTCCGACCGATGAGCACCTGCGGTTGGACGTGCCCGCGCTCCGTGCTGCCATCGCTGCGGACAGGGCAGCCGGACGGCGACCCTTCATGGTGGTCGCGTCAGCCGGCACCATCAACACGGGTGTGGTGGACCCCCTCGATGCCGTCGCGGACGTGGCCGCAGAGCAGGACCTGTGGTTCCACATCGACGGCGCGTACGGCGGCCTCTTCCAGCTGACCGCTCGCGGGCGGCTCGCTCTGGGTGGCATCGAGCGGGCCGACAGCATCGTGCTCGACCCGCACAAGGGCCTGTTCCTGCCCTACGGCACAGGCTGCCTGCTGGTGCGCAACGGGGAGCTGCTCCGAGCCGCGCACGACGTGCACGCGCACTACCTGCCGCAGCCCTCGGATGACCCCGGCCTTCCTGACTTCTCCTCCTACGGCCCGGAGCTGACCCGCGACTTCCGAGGTCTGCGCCTGTGGCTCCCGTTGCACCTGCACGGGACGCAGGCCTTCGTCGACGCCCTCGACGAGAAGCTCGACCTGGCGCGCTGGCTGCACGCCGAGCTGGCAGCCCTTCCGTCGCTGGAGGTCGCCGACGGCCCTGACCTGTCGCTGGTCGCGTTCAGGCCGCGCACCGGTGACGCGGATGCCCTTCTGGCACGGATCAACGGCATCGGACGGGTATGGCTGTCGTCGGCGCCGGTACGCGGCCGAACGTTCCTGCGCATGTGCGTGCTGTCGCACCGGACCCGCCGTGACCGCCTCGAGGAGGCCGTCGGCATCATCAAGAGCGCGCTTGACGACTGACACCGGCCGCGCACATGCGCGGCCTGCCGGTCGGGTGTCGTCGGCAGTCGCCGACGGCCCAGGAGCGACAACAACCCGGGGCCATACCGGTGCCGGCCGCTCGACATCTGTTTTCGTGCCAGCACGTTGATCAGGAGGTACCTGCTCATGGGTTCCGGCTGTGACAGGCCACTACCGGCTGGTCTTCTTCGTTCCGTCCGCGAGCAGGAGCGCGAAGCCGCGTCGTTCTCCGCCTAACAGGGCCCTGGCGTCGGGCGCTCCCGAAGATCAACGGGCGAGTCACTGGGTTCTGATCGCTTGCACCCATCGTGCCAGGGCTGGTGTCCAGACGGCGATGAGGGTGCCGGCGGAGGGCAGGCTCAGCGACGGATCGCCCTCATGCAGCGTCCCAAGCGACTGGGAGGCGCTTGGTGGACCGAAGGACTGCGCCGGTGGGCTCAGCCGAACCGGTCAGCCGCAGTCCGGGCAGGCGCTCGAGCACGACCGTCAAGGCCGTGAGCAGCTGCGAGCGAGCGAGATTCCAACCTGGGCAGAACTTCTGGCCGAAGCCGAACGTCAGCAGCTCGCTCTCGGACCTGTCCGGGTCGAAGTCGTCCGGTGAGGCGAACCTGTCGGGATCGCGGTTGGCTGCAG
>JAODNB010000349.1 GCA_025464795.1 Frankiales bacterium | reverse complement strand
TCCGCTGGGTACGTCAGAGCCACGGGGAGGAGCGCTGCCTCGAGAGCCAGGTGATGGACTGGTCCGACGACGTCGCCTACTCCGTGCACGACCTCGAGGACGGCATCGTCGGGGGGCAGATCGACCTAGGTCGCCTCCACCACCCCGACGAGAGGCGCGCCGTCGCGGAGCGGGCCGCCGAGCACTACTCGGAGATGGACGCCGACGAGCTGCTCGGGGTCTACAGCAGCCTGCTGTCCGAGCCGTGGTGGCCTCAGGACTTCACCGGTACCGCAAGGGATCTCGCGTTCCTCAAGACCGCGACGAGCACGCTCATCGGCCGGTTCTGCCGGGCCGCGGAGGACGCGACGCAGGACCGCTTCGGCTCAGAGCCGTTGACGAGGTACGCCGCCGATCTCGTGGTCCCGAAGCAGGAGCGCGCCGAGGTCGCGCTGCTCAAGGCGGTTACGGCCCTGTACGTCATGGGACGACCGGAGGCCGCCGGCATCCAGGAGCGCGAGCGGGAGGTCGTGACCGAGCTCGTCGCGCTGCTCGCCGATCGGGCTCCCGCGATGCTCGAGCCGTTCTACCGCGAGCAGTGGGACGCCGCCAGCGACGACGCCTCCCGGCTGCGCGTGGTCGTCGACCAGGTCGCGGCCCTCACGGACGCCGCAGCCCTGGCCGTCCACGCCCGCCTCAGCTGATGCCGAGCTTGGCGGCGGTCCGGGCGAGGTAGGGGGCGATCTCTGACTCGTCCTTGTCGGGCAGGCCGAAGCACGCCTCGGTGACACCGATCGAGGACAGGTGCTGCATCCGCTCGGGGTCGGGCTTGCCGCCGAGGGCCACGACCTCCGGCCGGCCGGTCCTTCCGGCGGCGGACCACTTCGCGAGCAGACTCGCCACCTGTCCGTCGATCTCGGTCTCGGCGGGTGTGGTGATCCAGCCGTCGGCGTTCGCGACGATCCAGTCGAAGGTCTTGTCCGTGCCGCCGGCGCCGATGAGCAGCGGGACGTGGGCCTGCGTCGGCTTCGGGTAGGCCCACGAGGCGCCGAACTGGACGAACTCGCCGTCGTAGGACGCCTCCTCCTGCGTCCAGAGGGCGCGCATCGCCTCGACGTACTCGCGCAGCACCGTCCGGCGCTTGCCGGCTGGGACGTGGTGGTCGGCCAGCTCGTCGGTGTTCCAGCCGAAGCCGGCCCCGACCGTGACCCGACCGCCGGACAGGAAGTCCAGAGTCGCGATGGCCTTGGCCAGCGTGATCGGGTCGCTCTCGACCGGCAGGCACACGGCGGTGGACAGCCGGATCCGCGACGTGACCGCGGCGGCCGTGCCGAGGGAGACCCAGGGGTCGAGGGTGCGGCTGTAGCGGTCGTCGGGGAGCTCTGCGGTGCCCGTCCCGGGGTGCGCCGCCTCGCGCTTCACGGGGATGTGCGTGTGCTCCGGGACGTAGAACGTGTCGAAACCCGCCTCCTCGGCGGCGCGGGCCGCGGCGGCCGGTGAGATGCCCCGGTCACTGGTGAACAAAACGATCCCGTAGCGCATGAGACTCCCGCATCAACTTCGAGCACATCAACTTCGAGCTAGAACGTGTTCTAGTAGGGAGCCTATCCACACGCCGGGAGCCCCGCCAAGGGCGACTCCCTAGACTCAGCGCGTGGCAGGTCGGTTCCGGGACGAGAGCATCCAGCAGGTCCGCGAGCGCGCTGCCATCGACCAGGTCGTCCAGGAAGCAGGCGTCGCCCTGCGCGGCGCGGGCGGCGGCCGGTTCAAGGGGCTGTGCCCCTTCCACGACGAGAAGTCCCCGAGCTTCAACGTCAACCCTGCCAACGGCTTCTACAAGTGCTTCGGCTGCAGCGAGGGCGGCGACGTCATCGACTTCGTCATCAAGCACGACCACATGACGTTCGCCGAGGCGATCGAGCACCTGGCGCGCCGCTACAACGTCGACCTGCAGTACGAGGAGGGCGGTCAGGCGGCCCGGTCGACGACCTCCCAGCGGACCCGGCTGCTGCAGGCCCACAAGGTCGCCGCAGAGTTCTACGTCGAGCAGCTCGGCACCCCCGAAGCCGTCCTCGGCCGCCAGTTCCTCGCCGAGCGGGGCTTCGACCAGGCGGCGGCGCAGACCTACGGCGTGGGGTTCGCACCGGGTGGCTGGGACGCGCTCACCAAGCACCTCACGGCCAAGGGCTTCACCCGCGACGAGCTGGTGGCCGGCGGTCTGTCCGGGCAGTCCAGCAGAGGCACCCTCATCGACAAGTTCCGCGGCCGCCTGCTCTGGCCGATCCGCGACATCGGCGGGGAGGTCATCGGCTTCGGTGCGCGCAAGCTGATGGAGGACGACCAGGGTCCGAAGTACCTCAACACCTCCGAGACGCCGATCTACAAGAAGAGCTCAGTGCTGTACGGGCTGGACGTCGCCAAGAAGGAGATCGCACGGCGCAGGCAGGCCGTCGTCGTCGAGGGCTACACCGACGTGATGGCCTGTCACCTCGCCGGTGTGCCCACCGCCGTCGCCACCTGCGGCACGGCGTTCGGCTCCGACCACATCACGGTGA
>JAODNB010000298.1 GCA_025464795.1 Frankiales bacterium | reverse complement strand
CGGATGCAGCCCTAGGAGCAGGTCTGCGCGCAGGTTCTCGACCAATTGCTGGCGCACCGCTTCGACCTGCTCGGCGAGTAGCCACCGACAAGCCTCGGCGGCCCCGACGCAGTGCGTCGGGGCCGCCGGTCGTGCGGGCTCTGAAGGGCTCAGCGCTTAGAGCCGCTCGATGACCATCGCCATCCCCATGCCCCCGCCAACGCACATGGACTCGACGCCGAAGGTCTTGTCGTACGTCTGGAGGTTGTTGATGAGCGTGCCGGTGATGCGCGCGCCGGTCATGCCGAACGGGTGGCCGACGGCGATGGCGCCACCGGAGACGTTCAGCTTGTCGATGTCGATGCCGACCTCGCGCTGGCTTGAGAGCACCTGAGCCGCGAAGGCCTCGTTGATCTCGTACAGGTCGATGTCGTCGACGGACTTGCCGGCCCGCTTCAGGGCGAGCTTGATGGCGTCAGCCGGTCCATGGCCCATGACCTCCGGGCTGAGCCCGGTCACCGCAGTGGACACGATGCGTGCGAGGGGGGTGAGGCCGAGCGCCGCTGCCTTCTCGGCACTCATCACGATGACCGCGGCGGCGCCGTCGTTGAGCGGGCAGGCGTTGCCCGCGGTGACGCGGCCGTCGGGGCGGAAGACCGGCTTCAGGCCTGCCATGCCCTCGACGGTGACGCCCGCGCGGGGGCAGTCGTCCTTGTCGACGACGGTGCCGTCCTCGAGCGTGTAGGGCGTGATCTCGCGCTCCCAGAACCCGTTCGCGATCGCCTTCTCCGCAAGGTTCTGCGAGCGGGCGGCGAACTCGTCCATGTCGGCGCGAGAGATGTCCTTCCACAGGGCCACGTTCTCGGCGGTCTGACCCATGGCGATGTAGACGTCCGGGACCTGGCCGTCGTCGCGCGGGTCGTGCCACTGGCTGGCGCCCTCGGACGCCGCCGCTGTGCGGTCCTGCGCGCTCTGGAAGAAGGGGTTCTTGGCGCCATCGGTGTCGGACATGCCTGCGCCGAAGCGCGATACGGCCTCGACACCCGCAGAGATGTACGCGTCGCCCTCGCCGGCCTTGATCGCGTGGAAGGCCATCCGGGTCGTCTGCAGCGAGCTCGAGCAGTAGCGGTTGACGGTCGTCCCGGGCAGGTAGTCGTAGCCGAGCTTCACGGCGACCGCGCGACCGAGGTTGAAGCCCGCCTCACCAGCGGGCTGCCCGCAACCCATGATCAGGTCGTCGATGTCGTGGACGTCCAGACCGGGGACCTTGGACAGGGCCGTCTGAACGGCGAAGGCCGCCAGGTCGTCCGGCCGGGCGCTGATGAGCGAGCCCTTGAAGGCGCGCCCGATGGGGGTACGAGCGGTTGAGACGATGACGGCCTCGGACATAGGTGCTCCTGTCGGTTTTAGAATGACGTTCGGTTTAACGCTAGCCGCCCTCGAACTCTTCCTCGTCGCCAGGGTCGTCCAAGCGCTCGTCGGGCGCTCCGCGACCCACCAGCGGCAGCCGTCGCACGACCCGCGCCAGCCGGCCCGGTCCGACAGCTGCGACGCCCTCGGCCCCCTCGACCGTCTCGACGGACGCCCCCGGCTCGCGAGCCGCGACCGCCGCGGCGATGTAGGCGTCCTGGACCTCGGTGCTCACGGGCACGCTGACCGGGATCTCGACCCCCATCTGCTCGAGCAGGCTCGGCAGCAGCGCGTCCGCGACCCGTCGGTAGCCCAGCGGTGAGGGGTGGAACCGGTCGGCGCTCCACAGGTGAGGCTGCTCCGAGAACTCCTGAGCCAGCAGCCCGCCCAGGGTCACCGCGATGCCGTCGTTCTCGACCACCGCCACGGCCTGCGCCGCAGCCAGCCGGCGGCTCCAGAAGGCGGCGAGGGTACGGAGGGGCTCCAGCAAGGGCTTCACCGTTCCCAGGTCGGGGCAGGTGCCCACGACCACGACGGCACCTGTCGCCCGCAGCGTCTTCACGGCGCGGCCGAGGTCTCGTGCGGCATCTCCCGGCAGGACTCGGTGGGTCACGTCGTTGGCGCCGATCATGATCACGGCGAGGTCGATGGGGGACTCCATCGCGCGAGCGACCTGCACGTCGAGGTCGGCGGAGCGCCCGCCCACCACGCCGACCACGTCTAGGCGCACCCGACGCTTCAGGTCACGCGCGATGCCGCCGGCGAGCAGCGCCCCTGGAGTCTGCGCGGGGGTCTCGCACCCGAGACCGGTCGAGCTCGAGTCACCGATCATGACCAGCCGCAACGCCGGGCCGAGGTAGCGGCCGTAGACCCCCGTGGGGTCCGGTGGCTGGTCCGTCGGCTCGCCGATGGCCCGCCGGGCGAGGCTCGCCTCAGCCCGGATCAACCCGTACCCGAGCGCACCCACGGCACCGATCGCACCGCTTCCGTAGGCACCCCGAATCCCTACCCAGGCGGCCCGCCGCCCCGGTTTCTGCAGCTTCACCACAGGGTGGACACTAGCCGCATGCAGGTAGCCAACTCGCTCATCGACCTGGTCGGCAACACGCCCCTGGTTCGGCTCAACAGCATCACCGAGGGGATCGCCGCCACGGTGCTCGCGAAGGTGGAGTACTTCAACCCCGGTGGGTCCGTGAAGGACCGCATCGCTGTCCGGATGGTCGAGGACGCCGAGAGGTCCGGGGCTCTGAAGCCGGGCGGGACGATCGTCGAACCGACCAGCGGCAACACCGGTGTGGGCCTGGCGATCGTCGCCCAGACCCGCGGCTACCAGTGCGTGTTCGTGTGCCCCGACAAGGTCGCCCGCGACAAGATCGACGTCCTTCGGGCCTACGGGGCGCGGGTCGAGGTCTGCCCCACCGCCGTCGACCCTGAGGACCCCCGGTCCTACTACTCCGTGTCGGACCGGCTCGCGCGTGAGATCCCTGGCGCCTGGAAGCCCGACCAGTACTCCAACCCGGCGAACCCGCGCTCGCACTACGAGACCACCGGCCCAGAGCTCTGGACCCAGACCGACGGCCGCATCACCCACTTCGTCGCCGGCATGGGTACGGGCGGCACGATCGGCGGGACCGGCCGGTACCTGAAGGAGCAGAACCCCGCGATCCAGGTGATCGGTGCCGACCCCGTCGGCTCCGTCTACTCGGGCGGTTCCGGTCGGCCGTACCTCGTCGAGGGCGTCGGCGAGGACTTCTGGCCGGTGACCTACGACCCAGCTGTCCCGAACGCCGTGATCGCCGTGTCCGACCGTGACTCGTTCGCCATGACCCGTCGCCTGGCCCGGGAGGAAGGACTGCTGGTCGGCGGTTCCTGCGGGATGGCCGTGGTCGCGGCCCTCGAGGTCGCCCGCGCGGCCGGCCCTGACGACGTGGTGGTGGTCCTCCTCCCGGACAGCGGGAAGGGCTACCTGTCGAAGATCTTCAACGACGACTGGATGGCCGACTACGGCTTTCTGGCGACCGATGACGGCCAGAAGACGGTCGGCGACGTGATGGTCGGCAAGACCGCCGGCAGCGTCCCGGAGTTCGTCCACACCCACCCGAACGAGACGGTCCGCGAGGCGATCGACATCCTGCGCGAGTACGGCGTCTCGCAGATGCCCGTCGTGCGGGCCGAACCCCCTGTGATGACTGCCGAGATCGTCGGTGCCGTCCATGACCGCGACCTGCTCGACGCTCTGTTCAACGGTCGCGCGCAGCTGGCCGACCCGCTCTCGCAGCACATGGGCGCGCCGCTGCCGATGGTCGGCGCCGGTGAGCCGGTGCACGCCGCGATGGTCGCCCTGGAGACGGCCGACGCTGCCGTCGTCATCGCCGACGGCCGCCCCATGGGCGTCATCACCCGCCAGGACGTCCTAGCGTTCCTCTCCCACTCCTGAGCCGCGCGGTCCGGCGCCTGTTCCTGCGTCTCAGGAACTACCTGACCTCCGCCGGGAGGTATCCGATCGGGTACCGACGTACCCGATCGGATACCGGTCCGTCGAGGTCACATGCTGCTGCTCCCGGTTTTCCACAGCAGGGCCGCCACACGCTCTCGGGACGAGGCACCCTGCGGGGATGGACGTCGGCAAGGTGCTCCGCGGGGCTCGCGAGCGTGCCTTCCTGTCGCAGTCCGACCTGGCCGACCTTGCGGGGACCTCTCGACCGACGATCTCGAACTACGAGAGCGGGGCGAAGTCGCCGACGGTGCGGACGCTGGACCGGTTGCTGGCGGCGTGCGGGGTGCAGCTGAGGGTCGCTCTCGAGCCGCTGAAGGCCGAGCTCGACGAGCGGGTGGCCGCCTACACCGGCGAGGTCGTCGGG
>JAODNB010000236.1 GCA_025464795.1 Frankiales bacterium | reverse complement strand
GAGCGCGCCGGAGCGTACGGGCTGCTGGCTCTGTCGCTGGTCGCGGCCGGAGCCGCCTACCGGGTGCCGGAGCGGATGGCCTCGCTGCTGCTCTCGAGTGCTGTCGCGCCGCTGGCGGCGGCCGGCGCTTGGGCGCTGGTACGGGACCAGCTGTCCGAGGCCCAACAACCCGCCGCGGTCGTCGCTGTGGCCCTCCTCGCCTTGCAAGTCTGCAGCCTCCTCCCCCACGACCGACGCCGCGGCCCGGTCCTGGGTTCGCTCGCCGTGGCGGCGGTCGCCTTGCTCACGCAGACCGAGTCCGTGGTGCTCGCCGTCGCCGGTCCGTTCAGCTGGCTGGCTCACCCGTGGGCGTCGACCCGGACCTCTGCCCGGCTCGCGCTGTCCGCTGACCTGACGTGGAAGGGCAGCGCCCTCACGGTGGTGGTGCTGCTCGCCGCCGCCGGTTGTGCCGTCGCAGCCGGTGCCCTGCTCGACGAGCTGACCGTCGCCGCCGTCCCCGCGGCGGTCCTCCTGGTCCTCAGCGCGCTCGTCCTGCCGCTGGGCCTCGACACGACCTACCACCAGGCGCTGGCGCTGCTCGTCGCCATCGGGAGCACCCAGGCCGTCTGCGGCGCCCTGCTCGGCCCCAAGCACCCCGGGCCAGGACTGCTCCTCACCGCGACGGGCTTCGCGACGGCCGTGCTCGCAGCCGTGTGGTCGACGGCGGAGCAGGACGCCACCCTGGTGACGCTGCCTGCCGTGGCGCTGCTGGCGGCGGCCCTGTCGTACCAGCTTCCGGGTGTCCTCACGGGCGCGACAGCGCTGCTCGCCGGTGCGGAGCTTGCGGCCTTCGCCGCCGGGCAGGACCTCGCCCCCGAGCAGGTGGGTGGGATGCTCCTTGTCGCGCCGGCGGCCTGCGTCGGGCTCACGTTCTTGCTGAAGGGTGCGCACCGGCTCGGTCTCGAGGGGGCTGGCGCCGTGCTGGCCGCCGTGACCGTCCTCCTCGCGGTCGATGACCCCGGGTGGTTTTCCTGGACCCTCGCCGTCGACGGCCTGCTCTGCCTCGCTGTGGCCATCCGGCCGGACCGACGGGTGCTCGGACTGGCCGGTGGTCTGCTGCTGTCAGCCTCGTCCTGGGTGCGCCTGGCGGACGCGGGCGTGACTGCCCCCGAGGCGTACGTCGCTCCGCTCGCCCTCGCAGCTCTGCTGTTCGGCTACCTGCGGCGCCGTTCGGACCCGCGGACCGGGTCCTTCGCGGCGTACGGAGCCGGGCTCTCCGTCGCCCTGGTGCCCAGCCTGCTCAAGGGCCTCGATGACCCAACACCGACCCGGGGGCTGCTCCTGCTGGTCGTCGCGGGCGCGGTCGTGGTCACCGGTGGGCTCGAACGGCTCCGAGCACCGCTGGTGATCGGTGGCGGGGTCCTCGCCGTCGACGCGCTGCACCTCGTCGCGCCCTACGCGAGCGCCCTGCCCCGCTGGACCCTGCTCGCCGGCGCCGGCACGCTGCTGGTGGTCCTGGGCGCGACCTACGAGCAGCGGCTGCGGGACGTCGCGCGACTGCGCACCTCCTACGACAGCTGGACCTAGGCTCTCGCCATGGAACCCGCTGTCGAGGAGCTGCTGTCCCTGCAGACCTGGGCTGTCGTCGGGCTGTCGAGCAACCCCTCGCGCGCGGCCTTCGACGTGGCCCGCTTCCTGCAGGCTCGCGGGAGGACGATCGTGCCCGTGCACCCGGCGGCAGAGACGGTGCACGGCAGCGCGGGCTACGCGTCCTTGCGCGACATCCCCTTCCCGGTCGACGTCGTGGACTGCTTCGTCCGGTCCTCACTCGTCGGGCCGGTCGTGGATGAGGCCATCGCCGTCGGCGCCAAGGGCGTCTGGTTGCAGCTCGACGTCATCGACCACGACGCGGCTGCACGTGCGCGAGCCGCGGGCCTGACGGTGGTCATGGACCGCTGCCCCAAGATCGAGTGGCGGACCTGACCGAGATCAGGTGAGACGGGCTTGCAGCGCCACGTCCTTGGCCCTTGCCTGGTCGCCCAGGTCGACCTGGAAGTCCCGCATCCGCTGCAGGAGCGACGGGTCGGACGAGGCGAGGATCCGCACGGCCAGCAGGCCGGCGTTCCGCGCGCCGGCGATCGACACGGTTGCCACGGGCACGCCGGCTGGCATCTGCACGATGGACAGCAACGAGTCCAGACCGTCGAGGTGCTTCAGGGGAACGGGCACCCCGATGACGGGCAGCGGGGTCATGGCAGCCACCATGCCGGGCAGGTGAGCGGCGCCGCCTGCTCCGGCGATGATGACCCGCAAGCCGCGGTCGGCAGCCGCGGTGGCGTAGTCGAGCATCTCGACCGGCATCCGGTGAGCGGAGACGACATGCACCTCGTGCGGCACGTCGAACTCCTTGAGAGCCGCTGACGCCAGCTCCATCACGGGCCAGTCGCTGTCGCTGCCCATGATGATGCCGACGACCGGGTCTACGCGGTCAACCATTCGCCTGTCCTCAGGTAGTGGGCGCCGACGCGGGCGCGCCGGCGGACGTCGGTCAGGTCCGAGCCGAGTGCGGTCACGTGCCCGATCTTGCGACCAGGACGGACGTCCTTGCCGTACAGGTGGACCTTGAGGGCCGGGTCGTGCGCGAACAGCAGGTGCAGCCGCTTGTCCAGGTCGGGGTCGCCCTCACCGCCCAGCAGGTTCGCCATCACCACCCAGGGCGCCGTCATGGTGGTCGAGCCGAGCGGGTAGTCGAGGACGGCACGCAGGTGCTGCTCGAACTGCGAGGTCCGGGCGCCCTCGATCGTCCAGTGCCCGCTGTTGTGGGGACGCATGGCGAGCTCGTTGACGAGCAGCCCCTCGGCGGTCTCGAACAGCTCCACGGCCAGGACGCCGACCACGCCAAGCTCCTGCGCCAGGCGAAGCGCGAGCGACTGGGCTTCCAGCGCCCGCTCCTCCGGCAGGTCCGGCGCCGGCGCGATGACCTCGACGCAGATGCCGTCGGACTGCACGGTCTCCACGACCGGCCAGGCCGCAGCCTGGCCGTAGGGCGAACGGGCGACGACGGCCGCCAGCTCCCGCTGCAGGGGCACGAACTGCTCCGCGAGCAGGCGGGTCCCCGACGCGAGGACGGCCGACGCGTCCTCGAGGGAGCGCACGACCCAGACGCCCTTGCCGTCGTAACCGCCGGTGGCGGCCTTGAGCACCACCGGCCACCCGTGCGCGTGCGCGAAGGCCGTCAGGTCGTCCGGGGACGCCACGGCGGCGAAGGCAGGAACGGGGACGCCCAGGGCAGCGAGCCGCTCCCTCATGACCTGCTTGTCCTGGGCGTGCAGGAGCGCCTGCGATCCCGGCAGCACGGTGAAGCCCTCGGCCTCCAGGGCGGCGATCAGGGTCCCCGGGACGTGCTCGTGGTCGAACGTCACCACCTCGCACTGCTGGGCGAAGGCCCGGAGGTCCTCCAGCGACTCGTGCGAGCCGACCGTCACGCCGTTCGCGACCAGAGCCGCAGCGTCGTGGGTCGCGTCGGCGAGGACCCTGAGCGACAGTCCCATCGCGATGGCGGCCTGGTGCGTCATGCGCGACAGCTGGCCGCCTCCGACCATGCCGACGACCGGAAGACCCATCGCCCCCCGAACCGCCACGCTCAGGAGATTAGTCGGCGGCCGAGGCGGGCCACGGTCTCCTCGTCCACGCCGATCGACGTCGCCAGGCCGTGGACGCCGCCGTACTCGGCGTCGACCCGGTCGAGGAAGCGCTCCATGTTGCCGGCGTGCGGCCGCATCGCGTCCAGGGTCCGCTGCTGCTGGTACTCGGCGTAGAGCGGCGTCGCGAGCAGTCGGTCGCGCACCGCTGCGATCCGCTCGTCGGTGCGGACGTAGTCGGCCACCACGTCGGACCGCTTCACACCCACGAGGGACAGGGCGAGCGCGACGACGACGCCCGTACGGTCCTTGCCGGCCGCGCAGTGCACCACGACGGCCCCGCTGGCGGGGTTGGCGATGACCCGTAGCGCCTCGGCGACCTCGCTGGGCGCGTGCTGGACGTAGTCGATGTAGTAGTGGTCCATCGCGTGCTCACCGGCGCTCTCGTCCGGCAGCGCGCGATCGACCAGGTCCTCCCTGCCGTCGAACCCGTGCGGGATCATGTCCAGGTGCTTGTGCACCACCGACGTCTGGCGCAGCGGCCCTGGCCCGAGGATCTCGAGCTCGGCCGCGGTCCGGAGGTCCAGGACCGTCCCCACCCCGTGCTCCAGCAGCACCGTGAGGTCGTTCGGAGTCAGGTCCTGCAGGTTGTCGGAGCGCAGGAGGACCCCGTGCCGGGTCGTGCGGCCGTCCACGGTGGACAGGCCTCCGACGTCCCGAACGTTGACGGCACCCTCGAGCTCTACCCAGGTCACGTCACGACTCTTGCACGTCGGCCACAGGTAGGCTGACCTGATGCCCCGCACCCTCACCGAGCGCCTGCGTGGCATCGGTTCGGAGCTCTGGAAGTTCGTCGTCGTCGGCGGTTTCTGCTTCGTCCTCGACACCGCCCTGTCGACGGGACTGTTCAACAGCGGTGTCGGACCGACGACCTCCAAGACCGTCTCGACGATCGTCGCTACCGGGGTGTCCTACTTGGGGAACCGGCTCTGGTCGTTCGCTCACCGGGTCGATGACGAGCGGGGGCACGGCCAGGACATCACCGTCTACGGGGTCATCAACGTGATCGGTCTCGTCATCACGCTGATCCCGGTCGACGTGACGCACTACCTGCTGAGCGAGACGTCGACCCTTGCCTTCACGATGAGCAGCGTCGTCGGCACCGGCATCGCGACGGTCTTCCGCTTCTGGGCCTACCGCAAGTACGTCTTCGTCCACGACAAGGACCTTGCCGAGCGGACGGCGCTCGTCTGATGCGCGTCCGGGTCCTCGCCCTCGCAGTGCTGCTCGCTGCCGGCTGCAGCGGGACGTCGACCAAGGCCACCCCGGAGCCGTCCGCCTCTCCCACGCCTCGCACTGCCTACGCGGACCTGACCCCGCCCACGTCGCCGGGCATCGGAACCTTCGACCCGCTGCTGGCCAACCGGGCCCACGTCGCTGCGCAGGGCTACCTCGCAGCCCAGCTCCTGGAGCCCTCCTCGCTCAGCGGTCTCGGGGACAAGGCCCTCGCCACTCTCATCCAGGGAGCCGCGGGCGACCCGGCTCCAGCGCGCGACCTGACCGGAACGACTCCCGGGGGACTGCGCTTCCGGCCACTGCTGGCCAAGGGCGTCACCCTCCCGGCGGGCTTCGCGACGGTCGTCCGGAGCGAGTACACCGGCGACGAGGTCAGCGGCCTCAGTGGCGAGCAGGCCCTCCGGGTCCAGTGGTCGGGGGCGATCCACTACGACGTGCGCTACCGGGACAAGCCGTATGCCTTCTCGTACTC
>JAODNB010000201.1 GCA_025464795.1 Frankiales bacterium | reverse complement strand
GGGGTCACGGACTGCAAGGCCGGCGTCCTCACCGGCGTGAACGCCGTCGCGGCGCTGAAGGCGACGGGCACCCCGTTCGGCCGGATCACCTACCTGCTGACACCTGACGAGGAGATCGGCAGCCCGTCGAGCAAGGAGCACATCCGGCGCTACGCCGAGGGCGCCGATGCTGCGTTCTGCCTGGAGTGCGCCCGCGAGAACGGTGACATCGTGAAGGCCCGCAAGGGCTGCGTCGACCTCGTGGTCGACATCACCGGTCGGGCCGCCCACGCAGGGGTGGAGCCGGAGAAGGGGGTGAACGCCGCCCTGGACGCAGCGCTGACCACCGTCGCCCTCCAGCAGCTCAACGAGCGGTGGCCCGGTGTCACGGTGAACGTCGGGGTGATCCACGCCGGGTCGCGCCCCAACGTCGTCTGCCCGTCCGCACGGCTCGAGGTCGACGTCCGGGCCGTCGAGCTGGAGACGTTCGAGACCGCTGTCGCGGAGGTCGAGCGAGTGGCCCGGACGGTCCACGTCGACGGGATCACCAAGGCAGTGATGCGCACCGGGACCCATCCTCCGATGGAGCCGACCGATCAGGGCGATGCTCTCGTCGCCACCGCGCTCGACCTGGCGAAGCAGCTGGGCATCGAGACGGGGGCCTGCGGTACGGGCGGCGCGGCGGACGCCAACACGACCAGTGCCATGGGCATCCCCACGATCGACGGCCTGGGCCCGGTCGGCGGCAATGACCACTCTCCGGCCGAGTTCCTCGACCTCGCGAGCATCACCCCCCGCGTCACGCTCCTCGCGGCGCTGATCGGAGCGCTCGGATGAGCGACTTCCCAGACGTCCGCTGGGGCTCGGAGTCGTCCCGCCTTCGAGAACCGCTCGTCGCCTTCTCCATCACGCGCCTGGGCTCCTGGCTCATCAAGACGGCCACTCCCCTGGACCGCAAGGTGCTGCTCCGCTCGCGCGGCCGGTTCACCGTCCTCGGCCCCATCGGCGCGCCGCTGCTGCTCCTGACGTCGACCGGTGCGAGGTCGGGGCAGCCCCGTACGACCCCACTGATCTACGCCCGGCAGGGTGAGAGCCTGGTCGTCGTCGGAAGCAACTTCGGGCAGGCCCACCACCCCGCCTGGACCGGCAACCTCCTCAAGGAACCGAGCGCCACGGTCACCCTTGCTGGCAAGGACATCCCGGTCCGCGCGGAGCTGCTGCACGGGGAGCAGGCACAGGCCGCCTACCAGCTGCTGATCGACCTCACCCGGACCTACGACGCCTACCGGTCCCGGACCGACCGCGAGATCCGGGTCTTCCGCCTGACCGCCCGGTAGACCATCCTGTCGATCTGACCGGTGGCCGTTCGTCGTCAGAGCAGCAGGCCCGGAGAGCGGGCCCGAGGTGAGGAGAGCGCGACATGTCGCAGTACCTGGTTCTGATCTACGGAGACCCGACCTACGAGGCCGGCAGCTCCGACGACGTCATGAAGGGCCACATGAAGTTCGGCGAGGACTTCGGCTCGAAGATCGCCGGCGGCAACGCACTTCAGCCGACCAGCACCGCCACGAGCATCCGCCCGGACGGGGCCGGCTTCGCGGTCACGGACGGGCCGTTCCTCGAGACGAAGGAGGCCCTCGGCGGCTACTACCTCATCGAGGCCGCCGACCTCGACGAGGCCATCACGATCTCGCAGGGCATCCCGATGCCCGCCGGTGGGGTCGAGATCCGCCCGGTCGTGGTGTACGGCTGACCCTGGAGCAGGCACTCGAGGACGCGCACCGTCGCGAGTGGGGATACGTCCTCGCCGCGACGGTGCGCGTCACGCGTGACCTCGACCTGGCCGAGGAGTGCGTCCAGGAGGCGTTCACGAAGGCGGTCACCGCCTGGCAGCAGGAGCTGCCCGCCAACCCGGGTGCCTGGCTGACGACCGTCGCGCGCAACCGCGCGCTCGACCTGCTGCGACGTGAGCAGCACCTGCGCCGGCTGCTGCCCCTGCTGGTCGAGGAACAGGTCGCTCCCGAGGAACCGGAGCACACCGACCTGCTTCGCCTGGTGTTCACCTGCTGCCACCCGGCGCTCGCCCTGGAGTCGCAGGTGGCACTGACGCTCAGGTTGCTGTGCGGCCTCAGCACCGCGGACGTCGCTCGCGCGTTCCTGATCAGCGAGCCCACCATGGCCGCGCGGATCACCAGGGCGAAGAAGAAGATCGCCCAGGCTCGGATCCCTTACCGGGTACCGGATCCCGAGGAGATGCCCGCTCGCGTCGACGCGGTGCTGGCCGTGCTGCACCTGCTCTTCACGACCGGTCACACCGCACCCAGCGGGGCCAGGTTGGTCCGCGAGGACCTGACGAGCCGGGCACTGGAGCTCGGGCGCATGCTGCACACCCTGCTCCCGACGCCAGAGGTGCGCGGCCTGCTTGCGCTGATGCTGCTGAGCGAGGCCCGAACGATGACGCGCACCGACGAGCACGGACGCTTGCTGCTGCTGGAGCAGCAGGACCGCTCGCGTTGGGACAGGGACGTCATCGAGGAGGGGCTGCTGCTCGTACGACAGGCGCTTCAGGCTGGTCCTCCGGGCCGGTACGCCCTCCAGGCAGCGATCGCCGCGGTCCATGCTGATGCCCGCACCTACGAGGAGACGGACTGGCGCGAGATCGCGGCTCTCTACGCCTTGCTGCTCGCTCGTTGGCCCTCACCTGCGGTCGCCCTGAACCGGGCAGTGGCCATCGGGCTGGGCGCCGGTCCCGAGGCCGGGTTGCGGGCCTTGGCCGCTCTCGACGACGAGCCGGCGCTCGCCACGTACGCGTACTTCCCAGCCGCACGGGCCGACTTCCTGCGAAAGCTGGGACGCACCGAGCAGGCCCGCCGCGCCTACGAGGAGGCGCTCCTGCTGACGGAGAACGAGGTCGAGCGGGAGTTCCTCCAGACCCGACTGCTAGAGCTCGACCAAGACAAGGCGTGAGGCGGGGTTTGCTTTCTCCCAGGGGAGCTCTACTGTCCGCCTGACCGGGGGGTGGGTCAGTGGAGGCGTTCGGACCCTACGAGGTGCTGCAGCAGGTCGCCGTCGGCTCGACGGCCACGGTCTTCCGTGCCCGCCACGTCGAGCTGGGCCGCGAGGCCGCCATCAAGCTGCTGCACCCCGCGCTGCTGGCGGTCCCCGGTGCCAGGGAGCGGTTCCGGTCCGAGGCCCAGATGCTCTCCTCGTTGGACGACCCGCACGTGGTCGCGGTCTACGAGCTGGGCGAGGACGCGGAACGGGTCTGGATCGCGCAGGAGTGGGTCGTGGGTGCCTCCCTCGAAGCCGTGCTGGCCGCGCACGGGCGCCTCACACCGGAGCAAGCCCTGGGCGCCCTCCGCGGCGCGCTCCAGGGGCTGGCGCACGCACACGAGCGTGGGCTGCTGCACCGTGACATCGCCCCCCAGAACGTCCTCACCGACATGGCAGGCAGCACCAAGCTGGTGGACTTCGGTCTCGCCGCTCCCGTCGGGGCCTCCGGCGCCTGCGGGACCCCCGCTTTCGTCAGCCCGGAAGCCGCACGTGGGGAGGCGCTCGGCAAGCCGAGCGACGTGTACTCCAGCGCTGCCGTCCTCTACCTGCTGCTCGCCGGGGTGCCGCCGTTCCCAGGCGCCGACCCTGCGACCGTGCTGCGTCGCCATCAGGACGACCCCGTCCCGAAGCTCGAAGGCCCACCGCCGCTCGCTGACGTCGTCAGCAGGGCGATGGCGAAGGACCCCGGGCGACGGCCACCGGACGCCGCGGCGCTCCTCGCTGAGCTCGAAGACGCTGCGGAGCGGAGCTACGGCGCAGACTGGTTGACGCGGGCTGCCTTCGGAGCTCTGGTCACCGCCGCGGTGAAGCTCGGTCTCGGTACCGAGGGCCCTGCGCCGGCCGCCGTCGCCAGCAGTGCCACGAGCGTCGCGATGGACACCGGGGTCGTCGCGACACCGCCCAGGCCCAAGCGCAGACGGGTGGCCAAGGCCCCGGCCCTGGCTGTCGCTGCCGTCGTCCTGCTCGGTGGCGGCGCCGCCACCGCCGTGACGCTGAGCGCCAAGAGCAGCCCCAAGGCGGCGGCCCCACGCCCCTCGGCGGCACCCCGTCCCACCCCGAGTCCGACCGTGAGCCTGATCCCGAGCCCGGCTCCCACCCTCGTTGCGGCCGCTGCGCCGCAGGGCACGTACGACCTGTCGATCGTGCTGACCAAGAGCGACAACCCCATCCAGCCGACCGGGACGAAGCTCACGGGGACCTGGACCGTGCTCACGACCTGCGTTGCCGTGCCGTGCACCGGCACCGTCACGTCGACCTCCGGCGCCAGCTACACGACGACCTGGGACGGGACCACCTTGACCCTCGCGGGGACGCGTGAGAGCCCTTGTCTCGATCGCACGACGAATCAGCCCATCGCGGGCACCGAGGGTGCCTATCACGAGGACATTCGCGGGACGCTCAGGGCCACGCCCGACCCGAAGGACCCCCCGACCACCCTGTCGGGGGTCCTCACGGCGGTCCAGACGCTGGCCCACCCCAGCAGCATCTGCCACGGCACGCCGCCGACCCACCAGACTCGGCAGACGGTGATCCGCAAGCTCTCGCGTTGAGACAGCTCCACGTCAGTCAACGACAGCGCCGCCCTTCCTGTGCAGGAAGGGCGGCGCTGGCGGGAACGCGCGGTGGGGGCTAGCTCATCACGCAGCCGAAGGGGGCTGCTGAGTTCCGCCACTCCTGCTGCACGATGTACGGGTTGCCGTTGATGCGGATGTCAGCGCCCGAAGCGTCCGTGGGACCGAACTCGAAGTTGCACTGGTCCGAGCCCTCGTCGCCGTCCAGGGCCGTCCAGCCGTCGCCGGTGTTGGGGTCGGTGATGGTCTCCCAGATCTCGTGCGACGAGGTGTTGATGATCGAGTCGGCTGCCGGGTTGCCGTTCGGGCTCGAGGGCGTGGTGCAGCCGGACTGCCCGCCGTAGAGCTCATCGGCGTACGCCGTGTTCTGACCGGCGATGGTGACGTAGGAGTGGTAGGCGCAGTAGCTGTTCGCCAGCTCGCCCCCCTGGCCGGTGTAGACGAGGTACTCGTTGCCGACGCCCGTGGGCAGGTGGTTCGCCGCGACGACCTCCTTGACGACCCGCTGCAGGTCCGCGTCGGTCACGCCGCCCGCTGGGAACGGGTCGGTGACCGTGAAGGCGCCGCCGAACGTCGAGACGTTCTTCGCGTACTGATCCACCCCGTTCACGGTCTGGTAGTACTCCGTCACCGTGTTGAAGATGCTGCTCCCGCCCAGGTCTCCGAGGAACCGCTTCACGAGCGTCGGGTAGGTCGGGTTGTAGGAGAACTGGGCCGGGTCCCAGAAGATCGCGTAGTTCGTGCTCGTGACCTCGACCGCCCCACCTCCGTAGGACAGCGGCAGCCCCACCGGGGCGCCCCCGATGAGCGGCAGTCGGTTCTCCGTGGGCAGGACGCGGTCCTTGACGGCGTCGAGCGTCTTCATGACGTGCGGGCTCGGCAGTCGGACCGACGCGGCGTTCGCGGGGGTCGTCGTCAGAGCGCCGGCGACGAGGGTGGTCGCCAGCAGCGCGGTGGCGCCGGCGAGAGCGGTGCGGGCAGGACGGTGCACGGTTCCTCCGTGAGCTGGGCAGGATTGCCACTCCTTCAACGGACGAGGTCGCCCAACCTCGCGCGGATCACGGAACCGGGCAGGAGGTCCGCCCCAGATGTCGAAACCTGCCTGCAACTCCTGGAGGTCCCCCCGTGTCCCGCCTGCGCATCGCCCTGCTCGCCGCTGCCGTCACGACCGCCGTGCTGCCGACCGTCGCCCACGCCGGGCTGACCGACTGCGACCTCAGCCCTGACGGGGCGCTCTGCGCGGCCACCTCCGCCGCCGGGGCAGTGGGTTCGGCCGAGGAACCGCTGATCCCCGCCCGTGATGCCGCCCGGCTCGCCGCTGACGGCGTGCTCGAGAAGGAGGGGCTCTGCGACCCCCTGGACCACGCCGGCTGCCTGCTCCCCTTCCCGAACGACCGCTGGACGGTGGCCGACCCCTCCACCGCGACCGGGCGTCGCCTCAGCCTCAGCCCGCTGTCGATGCCGCGCAACCTCGCCAACCGCCCGATCGACCCGAGCGAGCTCAACCGGAACGACGGCTGGTCCCAGGGGACACCGATCCTCACCAGCGTGCAGGGCCTCAGCGTGAAGAAGTCGGGCATCCCGACCGAGGCGGACCCAGGCGACTCCCTCAAGCCGGATGCACCGGTCGTGCTGCTGGACGCGGCCACCGGGCAGCGCTGGCCCTACACGGCCGAGCTCGACGGCAACCCGACCTCGGGTGAGCAGCCGCTGCTGATCGTCCGGCCGGCGGTCAACTTCCTCGAGGGCCACAGGTACGTCGTGGCTCTGCGACACCTCAAGGACACCGCCGGCAGGGCCATCCCCGCTGGTGCGGAGTTCGCCGCGCTCCGCTCGAAGGCGGCCGCGACCGACCGCGTCTTCGGTCCGCTCATGCGGGCGCGCGTCCCGACGAAGGACCTGTTCCTGGCCTGGACGTTCACGATCGCCAGCACCCGCAGCAACACCGAGCGCATGCTGCACATCCGCGATGACGCCTTCGCGTCGCTCAAGGGCAAGGCGCCGTCGTTCACGGTCGACAAGGTCCAGGACGGCTACAGCGATCGGGTGGCTCGTCGCGTCACCGGCACCTTCACCGTGCCGAACTACCTGACAACACCGGTCAACACGAAGGAGCCGGTCCTGGAGACGGACCCGGGCCTGCCGGGGACGCGCTTCTTGTACCTCCCCGGCTCGGACCTGCCCGCGCGCAACGGCGACTTCACGGCCACGTACACGTGCGACATCCCCGTCTCGGCCAGCGCGAAGCAGCCTGCGCGGGGTTCCCTGTACGGCCACGGCCTGCTCGGTGGGCAGGGCGAGGTCGGGGCCGGCAACGTGCAGAAGATGGGCCAGGAGAACAACATCCTGTTCTGCGCCACGGACTGGTACGGCATGGCCACCGGCGACGTCCCGAACGTCGCGACGTTCCTCGCCGACATGAGCTACTTCCCCACGCTGCCCGACCGGGTGCAGGAGGGCATGCTCGCGCAGCTGTTCCTGGCTCGGCTCATCAAGGACCCGCACGGCTTCGCCTCCGACGCCTCCTTCCAGGGGCGCCTCAAGCCGGGGACCGTCTACTACGACGGCAACAGCCAGGGGGGCATCATCGGCGGTGCCCTGCTGGCCGTGTCGCAGGACATCACCCGGGGAGTGCTGGGCGTGGTGGGGATGAACTACTCCACACTGCTCGACCGGTCGAGCGACTTCTCGACCTACGAGTCGGTGCTGAACGCGTCGTACCCGAGCGAGGTGGACCGGGAGGTCCTGTTCGGCTTGATCCAGCCGCTGTGGGACCGGGCCGAGAACGACGGGTACGCGGCCCACATCACGAACAACCCGCTGCCGCACACCCCGAAGCACACCGTCTTGCTCGACATCGCGTTCGGCGACCACCAGGTCTCCAACTACTCCGCGCTCGTGATGGCGCGCACCCTCGGTGCCCGGACCAACGTCGGGTTCCTTGCCAAGGGCCGCTCCTGGGAGACCAGCCCCGGCTGGGGCCTGCCGCGCTTCAGCGGCTCCTGGAACGGGTCCGCCCTCGTCTTCTGGGACAGCGGCACCAACCGCCCACCGCTGGACAACGTGCCGCCTGCAGAGACCAGCGGAGTCCCCGGGCACGACCCGCACGAAGACCCTCGGGCGACCTACCTCGCGCGGGTGCAGAAGGGGCTCTTCCTGCAGCCGCACGGGACGGTCGTCGACGTGTGCAGAGGCCTGCCCTGCAAGGGCCGTCCGCTGGGCCCCGAGGACCCGCCGAAGAGCTCCTAGCCGAGCGCCCTCTCGACGGCGCTCGTGATGCTCGCGTCCAGCGGCTCGACCTTGGTGCGCCAGCGACCGATGACCTCACCCTCGCGGCTGATGAGGAACTCTCGAAGTTCCACTTGATGCCGCCGCCCTTGCCCTCTGACGTCTTGGCCTTGACCAGCTCGGCGTACAAGGGGTGCTGCTTGCGCCCCCGGACGGCCAGCTTCTCGAAGATCGGGAAGGTCACTCCGTAGGACGTGCTGCAGCTGGTGATCGCCTCCGCATCCCCCGGCTCCTGGAACAGGAACTGGTTGCACGGGAAGCCCAGGATCGTGAAGCCCTGCCCGCGGTACTTCTCGTAGAGCTGCTCGAGCCCCGCGTACTGGGGGGTGTAACCGCACTTGGACGCGACGTTGACCGCGAGCACCACCTGACCCTTGTAGTCCGCGAGCGACGCCGGCGTGCCGTCGAGGGTGGTGAGCGGGATCTCGTACAGGCTCATGGGAGCTCCAGGGTCAGGGGTGTGCGCACATGCTACGAGCAGCCCGTGTGCTTGCCGGGGCTTCGCAGCTTCGCGAGCTGGCAGTAGGTCGCCTTCGACACCTTCCAGGTCCCGTTGTCCCTCACAGCAAGTCCTTCCGCCGCCGTCAGCAGCGCCGTCCCGCTGTTGAGGAGGTCGTAGGTCACGGTGGCCCGATCCCCGGTCACGACGACCTTGTCGACCTTCGCGGACAGGCCCTTCGACTCGGCGCTGGCGGCGACCGTGGTCAGCTCCGCCTTGAAGACGCTGCCGTCCTCCAGCAGAGCGACGTGCGAGTCGACCGTCCCTGACGCGTTGAAGAACGACTCCCAAGCGGTCGTGATGGCTGCGGTGTCGTCGACCTTGACCACCGGCGTCGCGGTCGAGGGGTGCTTGCTGCCTCCCCCGCAACCGGTGAGGGCGAGCAGCGCGAGCAAGCACGAAGCGAGACGGCGAGCAGTCATGGCACGCACCTTCGCACAAGGCAGAGTGGTTTCCATGATCCCTGCCGGCTACGCCGAACCCCGCGTCGTGTGCACCGTCGCCGATGCCCGGATCACGGAGGCAAGCGGGCTGGTCGCCTCCGACCTCCAGCCAGGCGTGCTCTTCACGCACAACGACTCAGGAGACTCGGCGCGCTTCTTCGCCCTCGACACCGACTGCCGAGATCGCGGCACCTTCCAGCTCCGGGGAGTCCGCGCACGGGACTGGGAGGACATCGCCCGCGGCCCGGGCCACGTCCTGTGGCTGGGAGACATCGGGGACAACTCCGCCCGGCGCACCTCGATCCGGGTCCACCGGGTCGCGGAGCCGCGCGCGACGAGCGGCACGGTCACGGTGTCCTCCTCTGGCTTCGAGCTCCGCTACCCGGACGGTCCGCACGACGCGGAGACGCTGCTCGCCGATCCGCTCGACGGCAGGCTCTACCTCATCACCAAGAACCGCGACGGCCATGACCGGCTGTACGCAGCACCCCTTCCGCTGTCCGCGTCCGCGGTGAACACCATGACCGCGCTCGACGCGGTGACGGTCCCCGGGTTCCTGCCGTTGACGACAGCGGGAGACATCAGCCCCGACGGCTTCCGGCTGGTCCTAAGGACCTACACCAACGCTTGGGAGCTCCCGCTGCCACCCCTCGTGGCGGGGCGGCCCCGGCTCGCCGGAGCGTTCGCCCGCGGCCTGGGCACGCCGGTCACGGTCGATGCCACGCGGCAAGGAGAGTCGATCGCCTACTCCTCCGACGGGCGTTCGCTCTACACGCTGCCGGAAGGCAAGGAACCCCCGCTCACTGTGCTCTCGCCGACGACCGTGGCGTCACCGGCGCCGCGACGGGTGCGCAACCGCTCTGCCACCCCGTACCTGCTCGTTGGTGTCCTGGCTCTGCTCGCGGTGCTTGTGCTCAGCCGTCGCGCACGCCCGGGGTCATGAGCCGGATTGCGCCTCCTGGTCGGCCTCCGTCATCCGGTTAACTGGCCGACATGGAGTTCCGCAGCGCAGCCCCCACTGACGTCGAGGCCATCGTCGACCTGGTCCAGTCCGCCTACCGCGGCGAGTCCAGCAAGCAGGGCTGGACGTCCGAGGCCGACCTCCTCGACGGGCAGCGCACCGACCCGGAGGCCGTGCGCGAGGTCCTCGACGACCTGGTGCTGGCCTACGAGGGCGAGGACCTCATCGGCTGCTGCACCCTCGTGCCCAAGGACGGCTTCGCGTACTTCGGGATGTTCGCCGTGCGCCCCGGCTTGCAGGGCGCAGGCACCGGTTCGAGGCTGCTGGCCGAGGCCGAGAGGATCGCGGTCGACAAGGGCGCTGCTTTCGTCGAGATGACCGTGCTGTCGGCGCGGCGCGAGCTCATCGACTTCTACCTGCGCCGTGGTTACGTCGACACCGGTGAGCTGCGACCCTTCCCGTACGGCGACGAGCGGTTCGGCAAGCCCCGCACCGACGCGCTCGCGTTCAGCGTGCTGACCAAGCAGCTCCGCCCATGAGCGGCCGCTGGCGCCACCTACCAGCCACCGGTCGACGGGCGGCTGCTACCGCGGCGTGAGCTCGAAGACCTTGATGAGACGCTCGGTCTTCTTCTCGTAGAGCGCGAAGTTGGGCCAGGTCTTCAGCATGTGCGCCCACGCGTCGGCGCGTGCCTGCCCGTCGAGACGGGTGGCGACCATGTCCGAGGTCTTGCCTCGGAACCTCACGACCACCTCCGGGCTGGCCTCGACGTTCTTCACCCACAGCGGCTCGTTCGGTCCGCCGAAGTAGGAGCCGGCGATGAGGATCGCGTCGCCGCGCGGCACGCACAGCAGCGGGTTGCTGCGCGGGATGCCGCTCTTGCGACCGACCACCGTGAGCATGAGGTTCGGCAGCCCGGCGACGTCCAGGATCGTCACCCGGCCGCTCGTCGTCTTCTGCACGGCCTTGTCGATCATGACGATCTGCGGGAGCAGCTTGGGCATCCATGGTTGAGCGCCGAGCCGTACGGCGACCGGCGTGAGCAGACCCATGGCCGCGATCCTAGAACAGGTTCTAGGGTTGGCGGGGTGCGCTTCGCCATCAGCTCAGCCTTCGTGCCCGTCGACCAGCTGGTGGCCATCGCCCGCGCCGCCGACGACCTCGGTTACCACGCCATCACGATGCCTGACCACATCCTCGACCTCGAGGTGCTCGACACCCCCTACCCCTACACGCCCGACGGCTCCCGGCGCTGGGAGCCCTCGGCGCAGTGGCCTGACCCGTGGGTCCTGGTGGGTGCGCTGTCCATGGTCACGACCCGGCTGCAGTTCTTCACCAGCGTGTACGTCCCCTCCGTCCGCAGCCCGTTCCAGGTCGCGAAGTCGGTCGGCACCGCAGCAGTGCTGTCGGGGAACCGCGTCGCGCTGGGCGTAGGGGTGGGTTGGTGCCGGGAGGAGTTCGCCCTGCTCGGTCAGGACTTCCACACCCGAGGCAGGCGGACAGACGAGGGCCTGGCCCTGATGAAGGCCCTCTGGGAACCCGGGTGGACCGAGTTCGAGGGCGAGCACTACAGCGCTCCTCGCATGATCATGGAGCCCTCGCCGACGGCCCCCATCCCGGTGTACGTCGGTGGGCTCTCGGAGGTCGCCTTCCAGCGCGCCGCGCGGCACCAGGGCTGGATCGGGGACCTCTACACGGTCGAGGAGGCTGCCGGACACGCCCGAAGGCTTCAGGAGATCCGGGAGCAGATCGGGGCGACGGGTGACTTCTCGGTGATCACGGCCCTCACCGACGCGTTCCTCCCGGAGCACTTCGCGAAAGCGCAGGAAGGTGGCGTGACCGACGTCTGGACCATGCCGTGGGCCTACTACTTCGGTACGGAGTGCTCGCTCGAGCAGAAGCTCGAGGGGCTGACGCGGTTCTCCGCGGACGTCATCGCGCCGTTGGCGCAAGCGCTACGATGAGCGCGAGCTGACGCCTCGCTGCGATCAGTCCAGCTACGTCCCGCGCCTCGCCCTGACGGCCTCACACGCGGAACTGACGACCATCGAGTCGTTGCTTCTTAAGGAGAAGTACTTGGCAGGCCAAGGCCAGCGCCCGTCCGGTGGCAACCGGACCGCGCCCCGACGCCAGGGCCAAGGGCGTCCGCAGCCGCGGGAGAAGGGGATCATCCCCGTGCTCGCCAAGACCGTGCGCGACGTCGAGGTGGCCGTCCAGCGCGGCAAGGTGGGTCCCTCGGTGCGCAGCTCCTTCCAGGCCGTCGCCCTGCTGGTGCGCGAGGAGCGCGACCGCGTCAAGGCCGAGCCGATGAGCGAGGCTCGCAGGTCCGAGCAGATGAAGCGGATCGACGGCGTCGCTACGGTCCTCGCCCGTACCGCTGCGCGAGACGGATCGCTGCTCGCCCTGCTCGCCGAGGACAACGGGCTGCACGAGGGCACTGCGTCGCTCATGCGCGAGATGCGGCAGGCCGCCGGCATCGAGAGCCCTCCCGAGGAGGAGGTCAAGGAGAAGGCCGCCCCGACCGCGCGGGAGGAACGCCGCGTCATCCCGCAGTCGGTGAAGAGCCGCCAGCTGCTCAACCCCTTCCTCGAGCCCGACTTCTCTGCACCGCCCCCGCCGGCCACGAGGTCCCGGACCCTGTCGACATGGGAGCTCCTGGGTCCGCTGCTGCGCTCCTTCGAGGAGGCCTCCGGTGGCGCGACCTCCTGCATGGAGCTGCCCCCGCCGGTGTCCCTGCTTGCCCCCGGCGGGCGGGAGCTCATGCACCACCAGGCTCAGGTGATCGCCGCCGCGAAGGAGGGCCACCGCACCTTTCTGCTCGCGGACGAGCCCGGTCTCGGCAAGACCGCCCAGTCCCTGCTAGCAGCCGAAGCAGCTGGCGCGTTCCCCCTGCTCGTCGTCGTCCCGAACGTCGTGAAGACGAACTGGGCGCACGAGGCCTCGCTCTGGACGCCCAACCGTCCGGCCACGGTCGTGCACGGCGACGGCGACAACATCGACGCGTTCTCTGACATCGTCATCGTCAACTACGAGATCCTCGACAGGCACGTCGGCTGGTTGGGCAACCTGGGGTTCCGCGGGATGGTCGTCGACGAGGCGCACTTCATCAAGAACAAGACCTCGCAGCGGTCGCGCCACGTGCTCGAGCTGTCAGAGCGGATCCGCAAGCGGACCGTACGGCCGTTGCTGATGGCCCTGACCGGAACGCCTCTCATCAACGACATCGAGGACTTCCTCGCGATCTGGGAGTTCCTCGGCTGGATCGGCGACAAGGAGCCAGGCCCGGCCCTGATGGACTCGCTCGAGCAGATCGGCATGACCCCGGTCGACTTCGACTTCTACCCGAACGCGCGCCAGTCGGTGATCGACATGGGCATCGTCCGTCGGCGCAAGGTGGACGTGGCCGCGGACATCCCCGCCCGTCGCATCGCGGACCTCCCGGTGGAGCTGGACGGACCCATCGGCCGGTCGATCCGCGACGCCGAACGCGTTCTCGCCCGTCGCCTCGTCAAGCGCTACGAGAGCGCGCTCGAGGCCCGCACGAAGGGCGTCGTGGTCCAGGGCATCGACCACGCTCTCGTCCGGCAGGTCGCGCAGTGGGAGCGGCAGGACACCGACGGCGACAAGAACAGCGACGAGAACGTCTTCACCATGATGCGACGCATCGGTCAGGCGAAGGCCGGCCTCGCCGCCGACTACGCAGCGCAGCTGTCGCGCAACGTCGGGAAGGTGGTCTTCTTCGCCAAGCACATCGACGTGATGGACACGGCTGAGGAGACCTTCACGCAGCGAGGCATCGGCTTCTCGTCGATCCGCGGTGACCAGACCCCGAAGGCGCGAGCGAAGGCGATCGAGTCGTTCCTCACCGATGACTCCTGCCAGATCATCGTCTGCTCGCTGACCGCCGCAGGAGTGGGGCTCAACCTGCAGGTCGCCTCGAACGTGGTGCTCGCAGAGCTCTCGTGGACCGATGCGGAGCAGACCCAGGCCATCGACCGCGTGCACCGCATCGGGCAGGACCAGCCCGTCACGGCCTGGCGCGTGATCGCAGCGCAGACGATCGACGCGAAGGTGGCCGAGCTCATCGACGGCAAGGCCGGCCTGGCCGCTCGCGCCCTGGACGGCTCGGACGAGGAGGTCTCCTCCTCGGTCGACGTGCAGCTGGAGGCGCTGGTGCTCCTGCTCACCGAGGCCCTCAGCAACGCCACGTGAGGGTCAGACGCCGCCGGCTGTGACGATCATGTCGGTGAGGAAGCCGGCCGCCATGCCGGCGAGGATGGCCCAGCACAGGACCTCCTTGCGGCCGACCCTTGCGGCGACACCGAGCAGCTGCATCACGACGTAGAGGATCGACCCGGCTGCCAGCGTCAAGAACACGACCGACATCGCGTCGCTCGTGAACTCGTGACCGACCAAGGTGCCGAGGAACGTCGGGCCGCCACCGATGGCGGCCAGGCCGAGCAGCGTCCGCCAGGAGGGGCGCGGCTCGCCGGCCTCCCGGTCAGCAGCGAGGGGAGCCACGATGCCGAAGCCCTCTGTGGCGTTGTGCAGGGCGAAGCCGGTCACCAGCAGCGTCGCCAACGCGATCTCGCCGCTCGCCGCGGCAGAGCCGATCGCCAGCCCCTCGGCGAAGTTGTGCAGCCCGATGCCGACCGCGATGAGCAGCGCGAGCCGACGGGCAGGGGACAGACCTGCGTACGGCAGCCGGGTGCTCAGGTCACCCACAGCCACCGTCCCGGGGCCCATGCGGCGAGGGGCCTTCGCCCGGCCCAGGAACCGCTCGTAGTAGACGAGGCTCATGAGGCCGAGGGTCAGGCCGCCGAAGAACAGGGCGCCGTACCCGAAGACGGGGCCCATCCCGCCCGCGTGCGCGTGGACGTCGACGAGGGCGGCGTCGATGGGCTCCCACGCGCCGGACAGCACATCCCACACGAGGAACAGCAGCACGCCGATCGCGGCACCGTTCAGGGCGAGCCGCAGGGTCGGCGCCGGCTTGTTCAGACGGCCAAGAGGCATCCCGAGCAGGATGGTGACGCCGGCGATGAAGCCCAGCAGCGCGGTCTGCCCGACACCCATGCGAGTTGCCTCCTCATATCGTTACTTAGGTCAACCTCACCACACCCCCATGGGGTGGTCAAGGGGGGTGGCCGAGGTCACACCGGCCCTCCCTAGCAGCCTGACTTACCGTGAGGCATGAGACGATCGGCGTGCGCAGCCGCCTTTGCCCTCAGCGTGGCCGCCTGCAGCTCCTCCTCGAACCACGCGGCGGTGACCCCCACCCCCGCGGGAACGGCAAGCGCTCGCGCCTCGTCCGTCGCTCCGGCCATCGCGCCGCCGGGTCCCGCGCCCGCGGTCGGCAAGGTGCTCACGATCGTCGAGGAGAACCACGGATTCGCTGCGGCGCGCCACGAGATGCCCTACCTCGCCTCCCTGGCCCGCAGCTACGGGCAAGCCACCTCGTACGCGACCCTCACGCACCCCTCGCTGCCCAACTACCTGGCGATGGCGGGCGGTTCCACCTTCGGGGTCTCGGACGACCGCTCACCCTCCGCCCACCCGCTGTCAGGCGCCTCGGTCTTCGGCCGGGCCCTGGCCACGCACCACACCGCCAAGACCTACGCCGACGCGATGCCCTCAGCCTGTGCTCAGTCCCCTCAGGGCCGGTACGGGGTGAAGCACAACCCCTGGGCCTACTTCCCGTCGGAGCGAGCGAGCTGCGCCAAGGACGACCTCCCCGCCGGTACGCCCTCGGCCGGCGCCTTGCACGACGACCTGGCTCGCGGCACCCTCCCGAACGTCGGGTTGCTCGTCCCGGACCTCTGCAACGACGCGCACGACTGCTCGCTAGGCACCGCCGACGGCTACCTCAAGCAGTGGATCCCGGCCCTGATGCGAGGGGCCGACTACAAGGCGGGTCGGCTCGCGATCGTCGTCACGTTCGACGAGGACGAGGGCGCGAGCACGGGCAAGATCCTCACCGTCGTCGTCGCGCCAGGACTCCATGGCACAGCGTCCTCAGCGCACCTCGACCACCGGTCTTGGTCGCGCTGGATGACCGATCTCGTCGGTGCTGCCCCGCTCCGTGGAGCGGCTAGCGCGACGTCGCTCGGGAAGGCCTTCGGGCTCTGAACCCCAGCAGCAGGGCCGCGGCGAGCAGCGCCGCTGCCAGGAGCGGGAGGGTCGCGCCCAGACCCGTCGCAGGCAGGTCCCCTGCAGCGGTGGGCGGCTGAGCGACGACCCGCGGCGAGGTGGGCACGGGCCGGGTCGGCTTCGCCGACGTCGCTGCGGCGGCCGTGGTGAACGCGCTCGGGCCGCCGACCTGCCGGGCGAAGCCCACCCCGCTCTTAGCCGCACCGTCAGCGCGGTTGTTGTCGCTCCACACCACGGCCGGGTAGCCGTCCGGGGCCACGGCCACCTTGAAGAAGTCCAGCAGCGAGCGGTCCGAGCTCGATCCGGGCAGGATCCCGCAGAAGGTCCCTAAGGTGCAGATCGGACCGTGGTGCACCGAGTGGTCGCTGGCGATGCCGTAGACGATGTCGGGCTTCGCTGTCCCGAGACCGCGCACCTGAGCGACCGGGACCACCCAGTCGATGCCGTCGGCGTCCTTGTTTGCCGCCGCGGTGTGGTACCAGCTGACGACCGCCACGCCCTTGCCGCCGCCTGCCACCCAGCCGAACAGGTCCTGCCCGACGGCTCCGGGAAGCACGTCATCGACCGCGAGCGGTGCGGTCCACGTGACCCCGTGATCCTTGGACTGCTGCAGCCAGACGTGCATCGGCTGTCCCTTGTGCGCGTAACCGCTGTACACGGCGTAGACGTAGCCGCCCTTGTCGACGGCGCTCGACATCCAGAAGTTGCCGTAGTTCGCGTCGTCGGCACCGCCGTTCACGAGGTGGTCGGTCCACGTCCCGGACCGGGGGTCGCGCACGGACAGGTGGATCGCGTCGACAGGAGGGGTGCCGTAGGTGGTGTCGGTCGTGGTCAGGCGACTCGTCGCGTAGCTGACGTAGACCCGACCTGCGTCGTCGGTGCTCACGCCGCCGATCGACGTGCCGTCGTGGGCGCTCTCGACCGTGGTCTGGGGGTTGCTGTAGAGCACCTCTGGCGCGCCGAACGTCTTGCCACCGTCGGTGCTCGTGACGCCGAGCATCGTTCCCGTGGCGAACTCGTGCCAGACCACGTGCACGTTCTCGCCGTGCGGTCCCGTCACGGCAAGCCACTCGCGGTCGGCACTGCCGTTGACGAAGGCCTGCTGCGGGAAGGTCTTGCCCTTGTCGGTGCTGCGGAAGACCGTGATGCCGTCGACGTTGAGGTCGGCCGCGAAGACGGTCCCGTCCTTCGCCACGACCACGTCCGAGTCGCCACCCTTCAGGGCCGCCTGCGTCGCGGTGCTGGTGGCCGTGGGCAGCTTCAGCCACGTCTTGCCCCTGTCGTCGCTGCGGGACAGCTCCGCCCCGTTGTCCCCTGGCGTCGAGGCGTAGATCGTCCCGTTGCCGGAGATCGCCAACCCCGGCTCGCCGTAGTCGAGGTTGGTGGCGTAGGTGTTCTTCCCGAACACCAGCCCGGGCTTCTGCACGGTCACGGCGGGTGCGGCTCCGGCGAACGCGAGCGCGGTCGCGCTCGACAGGGCGAGGGCGGCGAGCAGTGGACGACGCACGGCGGGCTCCAAGCAAGGGCAGGTGCAGGACTCCTTCGGCGCGCCAGCACGATCTCCTGCCTGGCGAGGCGTGGGTCTGCCCGTTCGC
>JAODNB010000197.1 GCA_025464795.1 Frankiales bacterium | reverse complement strand
CCCCCCGCCGTTCCGAGGCAGACGACCTCGGAGAAGACAGCCTCGAGGAGCTGAAGGCCCGCCGGGCCGAGGCCCAGTCGAGCAGCGTCGACGTCGACGAGACCGAGCTCGCTGAGGCCCTCGAGCTCCCCGGAGCCGACCTGTCGGGCGAAGAGCTCACCGTCAAGGTGCTCCCGAAGCAGAGCGACGAGTTCACCTGCTCGTCCTGCTTCCTCGTGCACCACCGCAGCCAGCTCGCCTCCGACAAGGGCGGCAGGCTCACCTGCCGCGAGTGCTCGTAGGCCCTGCTCGGCCATGAACGAGGTCGCCAAGCGCGAGGTCGGAGACCTGCTCGGCAGGCTCACCGCGGAGGACCTCGACGGCGGTGAGCGCGGGCGGCTCCTCCTTGCGCTCACCCGGGCGCTCAGCGGTGCAGCCCGCACCGCAGGGGCCCGCGCAGCCCTGTCCGGGAGGGCCCTCGCGGACCTGGTGGCCGACGACATCGCGCCTCATCTGCCGGTGCGAGACCTGCTGACCCTGCGCTCGCACCACCACGGCCTGTCCGGCGACGACCTCGCCGAAGCCCTCATCCGCAACGCCAGCGTGGTCACGGGCGGCATCGGGGCAGCGGCGGGCGCTGTCGCCGCGGTCGAGGTGCTCGCGCCACCCGCGCTGCTGGCTGCGCCCGTCCAGCTGGTGGCGGAGACGCTGGCAGTCGTCGCGGTCGAGATCAAGCTCGTCGCCGAGCTCCACGTGGTCTACAGCCGCGCGCCGGCCGGCACCCCGTCCCAGCTCGCGATCGGCTACCTCACGGCCTGGGCGGGCAAGCGCGGCCTCGATCCCCGTGCTGGAGGGGCGTCGCTGGCCACGGTGCTGTCGGGCGCCGCTCGTCAGCAGCTGCGCCAGCGCCTGGTGCGCCGCCTGGGGCGGAACCTGTCGAGCCTCGCGCCGTTCCTGGCGGGGGCGGTCGCGGGGGCGGAGCTGAACCGCCGCGAGACGCGCTCCCTCGGCGAGGCGCTGAGGAAGGACCTACGGCCGCGCCGCTAGTTCGAACTGACTAGTGCAGCGGGGCCCGACCGGCCCATGCCTGGCATGGCATCTCGGACATACCGTCGGCTCCTTCCTTCCGAGACGAGGCGGATCTTGGAGAGCAGCTCGCGGCCGTGGTCGAGCCGTCTTGCCGACGGCTTGCCCGAGGCTCGGTACGAGTCGGTGCTCGCGCTCCTGCGGACGTGCCTGTGCGCCGTGAGTGGCGCGACCATGCTGCTCGGGAAGGGCGGGGACTCGCTGCTCCTGCCCGCGATCCTGGTCTGGCTGATCGGCGCGGGCTCAGGGACGGTCGTGCTCGTCCTGGCCCGTTCGGCGACCGTCGACCGCGCGCGCCAGCTCGGGCGCTGGAGCACCGCGTTCGACGTCGCAGCCTTCGCAGGGCTGTCCGCTGCGTTCATGGACCGCCCCGGAGCCGGCGGGCTGTACGGCGTCTTCGTGCTCATCATCGGTCCGGTGCGCTACGGGTCGCGGGGGCTGCTGGCCACCGCCGTGCCCGTCGCCGCGATCGCCGTGCTGTGGCCGCAGCTGGACCAGAGCGGGGGCACCACGCCGCCAGGCCAGGTCGCGCTCCTGTGCGTCCTGTTCACGCTGCCGGCGATCGTCATCCGGGCAGTCGTCATGAGGGGCTCGGCGCGACTGCGCCAGGCCGAGCAGCAGTTCGCGACCGCGTTCGAGCACGCCTCGATCGGCATGGCCCTGACCGACCTGGACCTCCAGGTGATGCAGGTCAACCGCTCGCTCGGCGTCCTGCTCGGCGAGCCGCCGTCGGGGTTGCTCCACCGGCGACTGGACGAGTCGGTCGACCCGTCCGACCGCGCCCGTCTGCACAGTGCGCTCACGTCGCTCAACCCCGACGCGCCGAGCGCCCGGCTCGAGGTCAGGCTGCGGCGACCGGACGGTGGGCTCCGGTGGGGGCACGTCTCGGCGTCCCTGCTCGCCGGGGCTGCCGGTGTGGCCCCGCGCATCGTGGTGCAGGTCGAGAACATCACCGAACGCCGGCGCTCCGAGTCGATGCTGTCGCACGCGGCAGCGCACGACGCCCTCACCGATCTCCCCAACCGAAGCCTGCTGCTCACCCGCCTCGCCAGCGCCCTGGCGCGCGGTGAGGGGGTGGCCGTCCTGTTCCTGGACCTCGACCGCTTCAAGGTCGTCAACGACGGCCTCGGTCACGCGGCCGGCGACCTGCTCCTGGTGCAGGTGGCCCTTCGGCTGCGCGAGGCGATGCGCCCCGACGACCTGGTGGCCCGCCTCGGCGGGGACGAGTTCGTCGTGCTCTGCCGCAACGCCGATCAACAGGTGGCCGACGACGTGGCGGCGCGCGTCCTCACTGTCCTGAACAGGCCGCTTCCGACGGCCGGCAGCGGCGACGTCGTCATCGGCGCCAGCATCGGCGTCGCGCTGGCGGCGCCCGGCGACACAGCCGAGCTGCTGCTCCGCGACGCCGACACCGCGATGTACGCGGCGAAGTCCGCCGGCGGGGGTCGCGTTCACGTCTTCAGCCCTGACCTCCGAGACGCAGTGGTGCGGGCCCACGAGCTCGAGGTCGAGCTGCGCACCGCCGTACGCTCCGGCGCGATCTCCGTGGTGTACCAGCCCGTGACGAGCCTCGCCCAGGGGACGACGGTCAGCTGCGAGGCGCTGGCGCGCTGGGAGCACCCGCATCGCGGAGACGTCCCGCCGACCGAGTTCATCGCGCTGGCCGAGCAGAGCGACCTGATACTCGAGCTCGGGGAGCACGTGATGCGGCGCGCACTGCAGGACATGATCGAGTGGCCTGCCAACGACGCCGGGGTGAGCGTGGGGGTGGCTGTCAACGTCAGCCTGCGCCAGCTCCTCTCCGACAGCTTCGTGGGTCTGGTGGCCGGGCTCCTCGAGCAGACGGGCGCGGATCCCTCCAGGTTGTGCCTGGAGGTCACCGAGACCGTCCTCGTGGGTGATGTGAGCCCGGTGGTGGACGTCCTCGAGTCGCTGCGGTCGATGGGTGTCCGGCTCTCGATCGACGACTTCGGCACCGGGCACGCGTCGCTGACCTACCTCGCGCGGTTCCCCGTCGACCAGGTCAAGGTCGACCAGACCTTCGTCGCCGGCCTCGGCGTCGACGCCGGTAGCGCTGCGATCGTCGGTGGGGTCGTCGCGATGGCCCACACGTTCGACCTCCGGGTCGTGGCCGAGGGCGTCGAGACGCAGGAGCAGCTGCTCGCGCTGCGGGCTCTCGGGTGCGACAGCGTGCAGGGGTACCTGTTCGCGCCTCCGCTGTCGCAGGGAGAGCTCTGCTCGCACCTGCGACGCCCCCTGGAGATCCCGCAACCACGCTCGCCGATGACTGCCGTCCCGCAGGAGCCCTCCTACGACCAGGACCGGATGTTCCACCTGCTCGTGCAGGGCGCCAAGGACGTCACCGGCCGGCTCGACCTGGAGTCGGTGCTCGACCAGGCCTTCCGGGTGCTCATCAACACCGTGTCCTTCACCGGCGGCTCGATCCTGCTCGTGGAGCAGGACCAGGTGCGCATCGCCGCGGGCTTCCCCACGCCCACGGCAGATGCCTTCGCAGCGCGGATCCCCCTAGGGCAGGGCGTCTCGGGCACCATCGCCGTCACAGGCGAGCCGCGTTACCTGCCCGACATCACCATCGCCAGCACCGTGACGGCGGGACGGCGCGCGTCGAGCGCTTCGGTCGGGGTGCGCTCCTGGTTCGGCGTGCCACTCATCGCGGAAGGCCACCCGATCGGCGTGCTCCAGGTCGACTCCACCTCTGTCGACGCCTTCACCGAGGCGGACCGCCTGGCTGTCATGTCGTTCGCTCCTGTCGTGACGCTGGCCGTCGTCACCGCGCGCCGCAACGCCGTCGCCCTCCATGACATCCAGGCGTCGCGCCACAAGACCTGACGCGTCAGGCCTCAGCAGGGGCGGGCGGGCCGTGCGCCGCAGCCTTCAGGTCCACCTTGGGTAGGCCACGGGTGAGCAGCGCGGCGAGGAAGAAGATCACGACGTCGAACAGCAGGGTGCGTTCGATGGCGTGGACGAAGTTCTCTGCGCGGGCCCTGTCGGCGGACCGGGTGAAGGCCCGGGTGACCGCCGGGGGCGCGCCAGCCGGGAGGGTGCACCCAGCAGGCACCGCTGACGGGTCGGGGGACTTCGCTCTCCTCACGAAGCAGTCCCCGAAGTGCTCGACCGCCGGCGCTACGGCTGCAGAGGGCAGGCCGGCGGCGGTCAGCGAGGAGGTCAGCGGCCCCCGCTCGTCCTGGAAGGCGGCGGTGGCGTTCCCGCCGAGGATCCCGAACAGCACCAGGCCGATGAAGGCCAGCCCGAGCGCCCCGCCGACCTGCTGCACCGTCGCCAGCACGCCGGAGGCGGAACCCGCCTCGCGACCTTGGATGCCGGCCAGCACGACGTTGGTCAGCGGGCCGATGAACATGCCGAACCCGAGGCCCGCGATGAGCAGGACCGGCCCGATCTCGTACGACGTGATGTCTGCTCCGCCGAGGTGCACGTCCACGATGATCGCGAGCATCCCCACCGTCATCACGGCTGCTCCGAGGGTGAGCACGTTGGTGCCCAGCCGCTTCGCGAGGCCGTCCGACCGGGAGGACGCCAGCCCGGAGGCAAGGGCGAACGGGAAGGTCGTCAGCCCCGCGTGCAGGGCCGAGAACCCGAGGCCGATCTGCAGGTAGAGGCTGAAGGTGAAGAAGAACGCCGGGATCCCGGCGAAGAACACCATCGACAGCACGAGCCCTGCGCGGAAGGAGCGGTTCCCGAACAGCGTCATGAGGAGCAGGGGGCTCGCGTCAGCTGCGGTCTTGCGCCGCTGCAGCAGGACGAAGCCGACCAGGCACGGGATCGAGGCCGCGAGCATCACGTACGTCCAGGCGGGCCAGCCCTTCTCGCGCCCCTCCGTCAACGGGTAGACGAGCAGGAACAGGCCGGCCGTGACCAGGGCGGCACCCGCGAGGTCGAGCCGCGGCGCGTCCGGGGACCTGCTGTCGGGGAGCTCGAAGAACGCCGCCACGAGCGCCACGATGCCGACAGGGATGTTGACGAGGAAGATCATCCGCCAGTCGGTGCCGAACAGGTCCAGGCTGATGAGCAGGCCGCCGACGAGGGGCCCGAGGATCGTGGCGATGCCGATGGTCGCACCGAAGATGCCGAAGGCCTTGCCCCGGTCCTTCGGCGGGACCGTGACCTGGATGACCGACAGCACCTGAGGGAACATCAGCCCGCTGCCGATGCCCTGCAGGATGCGCGCCAGGATCAGCGTCGTGGCGTTCGGTGCCAGGCCGCACAGCGTGGAGGCCACCGTGAAGGTCGCCATGCCGATCATGAACAGCTTCTTGCGGCCGAAGATGTCGCCGAGCCGCGCACCCGTGATGAGCAGGCAGGCGAACGCCAGCTGGTAGCCGGCGAGCACCAGCTGCACCTCGGCGAACGAGGCGTTGATGTCGGTCTGGATCGAGGGGATCGCGACGTTCACGATCGACACGTCGAGCAGCTGGACGAAGACGGCGGTCAGCACGATGGCGAGGACCAGGAAGGGGTGCCTGTCGGCGCGGGGGGTCGTCACCCGCAGAACGCTAGTCGTTGCGGACGACAAGGACCTCTCAGGACAGGTGGCCCAGGAAGCCGCGGATCATCGCCGCCGTCTCGAGGGGGTGCTCGAACTGCGGGACGTGCCCGCAGTCCTCCAGGACGATCGACCCAGCATCGGGGAGCGCGGCAGCGACGTGCTGCGCGAAGGAGGCGGGGACCAGCCGGTCACGGTCGCCCCAGATGAACAGCGCCGGCGGCTGCAGGGAGGGCAACCGGTCCCAGAAGCCGTTGCGCCCGTAGGAGTCCTCAAGGAAGATCTGCCGGGCCACGGCGAAGAAGGCCACGCGGTGCGACCGCGACCGGAAGACCCGCACGCACTCGTCGGCGGCCGCGTCGTACCAGGGCTTGGGAAGCCGGTCCGGGTCGCTGAACATGCCGCGCACCGCCTCGACGACGAGTGCGTGCGACAGCCGCAGGGGGAGCGCACCCAGCTCAGGCCGGAGCAGACGCGCTGCCGGCACCAGCTGCCGGAGCCGGCGGAACGCCGGTGAGGGGGTCAGCAGGATCAGACCGCGGACCGAGCCGGGATGGGTGAGGCCGCACTCGAGCGCGATGCGGCCGCCGAGGGAGTTGCCGACCAGCACGGCGCGACGGGAGCCCACGGTGCGCTGAAGGGCCTCGACCCAGGCCGCGTACCAGGCGGGGGAGTACGACACCGAGGGCGCCTCCGACTGGCCGAACCCGGGGAGGTCGGGGGCGATCACCCGGTGGTCGCGGGCGAGGTCGGCCAGGGTCGGGAGGAGGGAGGCATTGGTTGCTCCGAGGCCGTGCAGCAGCAGCACCGGGGGGGCATCGGGTGGTCCCGCCTCAAGCCACGACGTGCGGACGCCCATCACCTTGGCCTCGTGCGAGCGCGGGAACTCGACCGGTCGGTCACCGGTCTCCTCGAACATCCCGTCCAGCACGAGCGAGAGGCCCAGGTCACCGCGGACGGTCAGCTCGCCGTCGAGGAACGCCTGCACACCTGAGGCACGGCCGACGATCACGTCGGCGAGCAGCTGCGGGGTGCTCCGGACCACCAAGGTGGGGGAGACGGCAGCCCCACGTCGGACCCGACCACGACCCCGGTCGAGCTCGACCGTCCACTGGCTGTGCCCGGCGTCGAACACGACCGTGGCGACCCGGTCCTGCAGCACGGACCCCGCGAGCGACCTGCGCAGGCGGCTGGCCAGCAGGGCGTCCAGGTCGGCACCGGCAGCAGGAGCCAGGGAGGTCACGGCAACAAGTTACCCGTCGTTCACGTCTTTGATGCGGAGAACCGCCGGGCCTCAGCTGACCGGGGGACGCCGGCCGAGGTCCCCTTGGAGCTGTGCGGCCAGCGACAGCAGCAGCGCCTCAGAGCCGGGCGGCCCGATCAGCTGGATCGCCAGCGGCAGCCCGTCGGCGTTCCACCCCGCAGGGATCGACACGGCCGGCTGCCCGGTCACGTTCCAGGCAGGCGTGAAGGGCGCGTGCCGCCCGGCGAGCACGAGGGTCTTCAGGCCTGTCAGCGCTTGCACCTTCGGCGCGGCCGTCGGCAGGGTTGGGGTGATCAGGACGTCTGCCCCGCCGGGCAGGCGTGCGAGCCGCGCGGCGGCCTCACTCCCCAGCCGCAGGGCGCGGGCGAGCGGCCTGCCCCGGAGTCGACGCCCCAGCGCCGCGACTGCGCGAGTGCGCAGCTCGGTCGCAGAGGGGTCGTGCAACCCGGCGAGGTCATCCGCCACTCCCGTGGCGTACCGCGTCAGGAACGAGACCTGCACGCCCTTGTACGAGGGGTCTGCCTCGAACGTGGTGTGGCCGAGCTGGCCCAGCCGGGTCACCGCCGAGGCGAGGGCCTCGCGGACGTCGGCGTCCATGGGCGTGGGCACCGGTGGCTTCAGCGACCACGCGATGCGGAGCGGGCCGGGATCGGTGATCTCGAGGTGGGTGTCCTGCAGGACGTTGAGCACCGCGACGTGGTCCTCGACGGTGCGGGTCAGGCAGCCGGCGACCGACAGCCCGTGCCAGTGCCCGTCGTCCGGGAACATCGACACGAGGTCGCGCGTCGGCTTGAGTCCCACCAGCCCGCAGCAGGCGGCCGGAATGCGCAGGGACCCGCCGCCGTCCGAGCCGTGCGCTGCGGCGACCAGGCCGGCTGCGACCGCCGCGGCCGAACCGCCCGAGGACCCACCCGGGGTGTGCTCCAGGTCCCAGGGGTTGCGGGTGACGCCGAAGGTCTTCGTCTCGGTGAAGGGCCACAGCGCCAGCTCCGGCAGGTGCGTCGCTCCGACGAGGACAGCCCCGGAAGCCCTGAGCCTGCG
>JAODNB010000173.1 GCA_025464795.1 Frankiales bacterium | reverse complement strand
TCGGGCTCTGCGCCGAACGGTGTCCGTAAAGCACAGCCCTGGCGTCGCGCTCCGCGCGGCGCTGTACGTCCCACGTACGAGGAGACACATGACCCGATCCTCACGGCACACCGCGCGCAGTCGCGCTTTGGCCGCGATCACCTTGGGAGCGACGGCAGTTGCCGGTTCAGCTCTCCTGGCGCCAGGCACGTCGAGCGCATCCAGCCACCGCGAAGCTCCCTTCACCGCGGCGGACCCGGCTATCGACAACACCGACGTCTACGCGTTCACCAGCCCCGACAAGGCGTCCACGGCGACTCTCATCGCCAACTGGACTCCCTTCCAGGAGCCGGCAGGGGGCCCGAACTTCTACCCCTGGGCCACCGACGCCGCCTACGACATCAACATCGACAACAACGGCGATGCCAAGCCCGACATCACCTACCGGTGGACCTTCACCGACGTCGACAAGCGCGGCAACACGTCGCACGGCGACAAGGTCCCCGGGACCTTCCTCTACAACGACGGTCCCGTGACGTCGTTCGACGACGCGAACCTGCTCTTCAAGCAGACCTACAAGCTGGAGAAGATCACCTACCCGGGGGGCGTCGCGTCCTCCACGGTCCTCCTCCCGAACGGGGAGGTCGCCCCGTCGAACGTCGGCACCGCGTCCATCCCGGACTACAGCGCCCTCCGCAAGGAGGCCGTCACGTCCGGCACCATCGGCACCGGAGCCGCGCAGGCCGTCAGCTACGTCGGGCAGATCGCTGACCCGTTCTTCCTGGACCTGCGGGTGTTCGACCTCCTCTACGGCGCTGACCTGAAGGAGACCGGCTTCAACACGCTGAAGAACTTCAACGTGAACACGATCGCCTTCCAGGTGCCGAAGGCCGATCTCGCTGCCGGGGGTGACGCAACGGCCAACCCGGTCGTCGGTGTCTGGTCGACCACGAGCCGTTCCACCACCCGGGTCCTGGCGGCCACCGACTCCTCCGGGTCCCAGTCGACCTCCTCCGGTGCGCTCGCTCAGGTCTCGCGCCTGGGCAACCCCCTGGTCAACGAGGCCGTCGTGCCGGCACAGCTCAAGGACCTGTTCAACCGCTCGACGCCTGCGCAGGACGTCGCGCACGGCTTCGCCGGCAAGGTCCAGGACCCTGAGCTGCCGTACCTCATCAACGGCATCTACAAGATCCCGAACCCGAACGGCACCGCTGCCGGGAAGGACCGTCCCGACCTGGTCGAGGCCTTCCTCACCGGCATCTCGAAGAAGGCTGCCGCAGGCACCGACTTCGGTGGGCTCGCGAAGGGATCTGTCAGCGCGGACCTCAACTCGCTCGACCTGAACGCCGTAGCCAACGGCGCCAACCCGGTCGCGCAGCAGCCGGCGGAGTACCTGCGCCTGAACATGAGCGTCCCGGTCACCGCCAAGCCGGACCGGCTCGGGGTCCTGAAGAACGACTTCCAGGGCTTCCCGAACGGTCGGCGCCTTGGTGACGACGTCATCGACATCGCCCTCCAGGCGCTCGAGGGCGTCCTGGTCAGCGACCAGCCGGCGGCCGTGAAGTCGGCCGTGGCCGGGCTCGGCGACGGCGTCAACGGACCGGATCGCCCGTTCCTGTCGACGTTCCCCTACGTCGCCGACCCGTACAGCGGTTCGGACCAGCACAACGGCACGACGATCTTGTTCCGTCAGGTCTTCACCAGCCACGGTGGCTTCATCCAGGCTGGTATCACGAACCTGAGCACGCCCCAGCCCGGCGCTACCGCTGAGCTGTATCGCAAGAACGACGCGACGGGTCGCTACGACCTGATCGCCACGCAGAAGCTCGACGCAGCGGGCAACGCGACCGCGGCGCCGGTGAACGTCCCGCAGAAGAAGGGGACGGCCGCCGTCTACACCTGGAAGGTGCTCATCAACCACGGCACAGGTGCAGGGGTCTTCCCCGGCATCGCCGTGAAGGTGTCCAGCTTCTAGTCGCTCCACCCGTCGGGGCGGTCCTTCCCAGGGCCGCCCCGACGGTCCTACCCCGACCCCAAGGACTCCCGTGCGCACCCACCTGCTCATCGCCGCGCTTCCCCTCGCGCTGCTCCCCGGCTGCTCTGGCTCCAGCTCCTCTGCGCCTGCGTTCTCGCAACCGAAAGCGAGCGCCTTTCATCCAGGGGCCTGCCGGTCAGTAGCTGATGCGGTGCGCGAGCTCGGGCGGGATGCCCACACCCTCAACGGCGGCGCTAAGCCCGACCCGAACATGGCCAAGCGGCTCAGCGACGACCAGGACGTGGTCTTCAAGGCCACCGGGCTGTCGCCCGCGCAGAAGGCAGCCTTCGACAAGCTGGTGCTAGCCGTCGGCGTCGTGCGGATCCGCAACGACAGCAACACCTACGAGAAGGCCCTGGCCGCTGACTTCGTCAAGGGGTACGAGGCCGTCGTAGCGGTCTGCACTTGAGCTAGAGGCGCTTGGACAGCGTGAGGGAGAAGTCCCCTGCGGGGTCGGTCCAGGTGGTGACGACCTCGAACCCTGCGTCCCCCAGCTCGCTCCGGAGCCCCTCCACCCGGAACTTCGCGCTCGTCTCCGTGAGGATCTCCTCGCCCTCGGCCAGGTGCCAGGCCAGGTCCAGCCCCTTGAGGTTCACGGTCATGGCCCGCCTCGCCCGCAGTCGCATCTCGATGCGCTCCAGCTCGGTGTCGTAGCGCGCCACGTGGTCGAAGTCGTCGGCGGTGAGGTTCGCATCCAGCTCGCGGGCGAGCACCTCGATGACGTTCTTGTTGAAGGCGGCCGTGACGCCCCGCGCGTCGTCATAGGCCCGCACGAGCCGTTCGGGATCCTTCACGAGGTCGGCGCCGAGCAGGAACCAGTCGCCGGGGTCGGTCGCGCGGTGGAGCCGCTGCAGGAACGCGCGCCGCGGGGCAGGAGTCAGGTTGCCGATGGTGCTCCCGAGGAAGGCGACCATGCGGGTGCCTGGGGTGCCCGGCAGCGGCGCCAGCTCGTCGTCGAAGTCGGCGACGACCCCGGTGACGGTGACGGTGGGGAAGTCCGCGGTGATGCGCAGCGCCGCGTCGAGGAGCGGCTCAGCTGACACGTCGAGCGGTACGAAGTGCAGGGCGCGGCCGCCGCGGGTGAGCGACTCCAGCAGCAGGCGGGTCTTGCGCGAGTAGCCGGCACCGAGCTCCACGAGGGTGTCCACGGCCGGCAGCTCGTCCGCGTGCTGCTCGAGGATGGCCTGCTCGGTCCGCGTCGGGTAGTACTCCGCAAGCTCGGTGATCTCGTCGAAGAGCTGGCTGCCCTTCTCGTCGTAGAACCACTTCGGTGGGATCGAGACGGGGCTCTGGGAGAGGCCCTGGCGAACGTCCTCAGCGAGCTTGGTGGGGTTGGGCGTGGTCCGCTCCTGGATCGTCCAGCGCGCGCTCATCGGGCGAGTCGGAGCCCGGAGAAGGCCCATCGGGAGGCCGCGGGGAAGAAGTTGCGGTAGGTCAGCCGCTCGTGCCCGGCGGGCGTCGCGCACGAGGCGCCGCGCAGGACGTGCTGGTCCGACATGAATTTGCCGTTGTACTCCCCGACAGCGCCCGCCGCCGGGTTGAACCCGGGGTAGGGGAGGTAGGCCGAGGAGGTCCACTCCCACACGTCGCCGATCATGTGGTCGCCCGTGTGGCCCGGGTGCAGTCGGGTGAGGTCGAGCAGCTGCCCGCGCAGGTCGGCGACGTCGCGGGCGGCCACCTCCCACTCGAACTCGGTGGGTAGGCGCGCTCCCGCCCAGCGGGCGTAGGCGTCAGCCTCGTAGAAGGAGACGTGGCAGACGGGCTCCGCGCGGACCAGCGGTCGGACGCCTGCGGTCGTGAACGCCATCCAGGTGCCGTCGACGTCCCACCAGTACTCAGGGGAGCGCCAACCGCGGTCCTGCACCGCGTGCCAGCCGTCGGACAGCCACAGGTCGGG
>JAODNB010000149.1 GCA_025464795.1 Frankiales bacterium | reverse complement strand
AATGGCATGTCGCAGGTCATCGGCATAGCTGATGGCCTCGACGCTGCGCCATGTCGAAGCGTCGTCTTGTCATCACCACCGTCCTCACCGGCAAGTCCCAGTCCGAGGTAGCCCGCACCTACGGCGTCTCGCAGGGCTGGATCAGCAAGCTCATGTCCCGCTACCGCCTCGAGGGCGAGACAGCGTTCCGACCGCGGTCCCGCGCCCGAAAGAGCTACGAGAACGCCACCGAGCCTGAGACCGTCGAGCTCGTCCTGCGGCTACGGAAGCAGCTGCACGACGCCGGGCTGGATGCCGGTGCGGACACGATCGGCTGGCACCTCACCCACCACCACGGCCTGAGCGTGTCCCGGGCGACGATCAACCGGCTCCTGACTCGCGCCGGTGCCGTCACCCCCGAGCCCAAGAAACGGCCCAAGAGCAGCTACCTGCGGTTCGAAGCGGCCCAGCCCAACGAGACCTGGCAGTCCGACTTCACCCACTACCGCCTCGCAGACGGCACCGACACCGAGATCCTGACCTGGCTCGACGACTGCTCCCGCTACGCCCTGTCCCTGACCGTCCACCGCCCGGTCACCGGACCGATCGTGCTCGACACCTTCCGCAAAGCCGCCGCCACACACGGCTTCCCAGCGTCCACGCTCACCGACAACGGCCGCGTGTTCACCGTCCGGCTGTTCGCGGGCACTCCCGGCCGCAACCACCTCGAGCACGAACTCCGAGAACGCGGCATCACGCAGAAGAACGGCAAACCCAACCACCCGCAGACCCAAGGCAAGGTCGAGCGCTTCCAACAGACCCTCAAGAAGTGGCTGCGGGCCCAGCCCGTCCAGCCCCCGCACCCTCGCCGAGCTGCAGGCCCTCCTCGACACGTTCGTCGTGATCTACAACGAGCAGCGACCGCACCGGTCCCTCCCACACCGGGCCACCCCAGCAACGATCTACACCACCCTGCCCAAGGCCCTCCCGAGCACAGACCGCAGCCGCGACACCCACGCCCGAGTACGCCACGACAAGATCGACAAGGCCGGCAGCGTGACACTCCGCGTCGCCGGCCAACTCCGGCACATCGGCGTCGGCCGAACCTACGCCCGAACCGACGTCATCCTGCTCATCAATGACCTGCACGTCACCATCGTGAACGCCGCCACCGGCGAGATCCTCCGCGACCTCATCATCGACCCACGCCTGGACTACCAGCCCACCGGACGCCCACCAGGCCCCACAAAGAAGTAAGCCGAACCTGCAAGACGCAGGTCCGACCTATTCCGATGACGCGATACATCACAACAGTGCCCCCGGTAGGATTCGAACCTACGTTGGCGTTTCCGCGCCGGATTAAAAGTCCGGAGTCATCGGCCACTAGACGACAGGGGCGTCGGCGCGGTCAGTGTGCCACCTACCTGCGTACGTCTGCACTCACAGGGGTGGTCTCTCCCCGGAGTGAACCCCAGTTTACGGTGGGAGGACCACAGACCCACCACACAGGAGCCCCCCATGCGCGACGCCGTCATCGTCGAAGCGGTCCGTACCCCCGTCGGCAAGCGCGGAGGGGGCCTGTCGGGCCTGCACTCCGCTGACATCTCGGCTCTGGTGCTGCAGGCGCTCGCGGAGCGGAGCGGTATCGACCCGGGCACCGTCGACGACGTCGTGTGGGGCTGCGTCATGCAGATCGGTGAGCAGACCTTCGACATCGCACGCACCGCGGTCCTGAGCGCAGGCTGGCCCGAGCACGTCCCCGGCACCACCGTCGACCGCCAGTGCGGCAGCAGCCAGCAGGCCGTCCACTTCGCGGCCGCCGGGGTCATCGCTGGTCAGTACGACGTCGCGGTCGCCGGTGGCGTCGAGATGATGAGCCGGACCCCGATGGGAAGCAGCTTCACCGCGAGCCCGATCGGCGAGATGTACGCCGCCCGCTACGGCGCCGACTTCCCGAACCAGGGCACGGGCGCGGAGGACATCGCCGACACGTGGGGGCTGTCGCGCACCCAGCTCGACGAGTACGCCCTTGCCTCGCACGAGCGCGCGGCCGCCGCGCAGGAGCAGGGCGCCTTCGACGCGCAGATCGTCGGCATCTCGACCGAAGCCGGCCTCATCACCAAGGACGAGGGCATCCGGCCCGGCGGCACCCTCGAGAAGCTCGCCACCCTCAAGACCCCGTTCCGCGAGGGCGGCAAGGTCTCCGCCGGCAACGCCTCGCAGATCAGCGACGGAAGTGCCGCACTGCTGATCACTACCAGCGAGTACGCGAAGGCGCACGGCCTCACGCCACTGGCCCGCATCCACACCGCCGTCGTCACCGGCGCGGCCCCGATGCCGATGCTCACCGCCCCGATCCCTGCCACCCAGAAGGCGCTCGCCAAGTCCGGCCTGAAGCTCGAGGACATCGGCGCCTTCGAGGTCAACGAGGCCTTCGCCTCCGTCCCCCTGGCGTGGCTCAAGGACATCGGCGCGGACGACAAGCTCACGAACCCGCTCGGTGGAGCGATCGCCCTCGGCCACCCGCTCGGGGGCTCCGGCGCCCGCATCATGACGACGCTGGTGCACCACATGCGTGACAACAACATCCGGTACGGCCTCCAGACGATGTGCGAGGGCGGCGGCCAGGCCAACGCCACCATCCTCGAGCTCCTCTGAGCCACCCCGCTTCAACGTCCGTCCTGCGGCAGCAGGAAACGGGGGCGCAACGTCGAAAACGCCAGGCATGAAGCGCGCCGCCCTCCTTGCCACCACTGCTCTCACCGCCGGACTGCTGGCAACCACCGCTCACGCGGCGGCGGCGCCGAAGGTGACCAACGCCTGCGTGCTGAGCGTTCCCGACGAGGGCAGCAGCACGCCGCAGAAGATCTGCTACACGCTGTTCCAGCCGGTCGGCGCCGACAGCACCCACCGGGTGCCCCTCATCTTCCACTCGCACGGCTGGGGCGGCTCCCGCACCAAGACCGCATCGAGCTTCGCGGCCTTCCTCGACGCGGGGTACGGCGTCCTGTCCTTCGACCAGCGCGGCTTCGGTGAGGACGGCGGCAAGGCCCGCATCGAGAACCCCGCGTACGAGGGCAAGGACGGCGAGAAGCTCGTCGACCTCGTCAGCAAGCTCCCTTGGGTCCAGCAGGACGGTCCCGGAGACCCGCGCATCGGCGCGATCGGCGGCTCCTACGGCGGCGGCTACCAGTTCGTGAGCGCCTTCACCGAGATCGCGGACAAGCACAAGCAGGTGTTCGACGCGCTCGCCCCTGAGATCACCTGGTGGGACCTCAAGCAGTCCCTCGCCCCTCAGGGCGTCGCGAAGACCGAGTGGGACAGCGCCCTCACCGCGGCGGGCACGCAGGCGCTCCCGACCGAGGTCCTCCAGGGGCTCGGCGAGTCCGTCGCGACGGGCACCTGGACGGATGGGAGCGTCCCCGGCACCGTCAACCTCGATGCCTTCTTCGCGAAGAACGGCCCGGCCTGGCAGGTCAGCCAGGGCCGGCACATCGACGTCCCGGTCCTGTTCCGCCAGGGCATCACCGACGAGCTGTTCCCGCTCGCCCAGGGCCTGCAGAACTACGCGAAGGCCCTGACGCCCGCTGCCCGGGCCAAGAGCGTCTTCGTCGGCTACAACGGCGGGCACGTGCTGCCGAACGCCTATCCCCTCAGCGACCAGCCCTCCGGCGACCCGTGCAGCGCGCAGCTCACCGGTGGCAAGGACTTCACCGCACTCACGGTCCGCTTCTTCGACCACGTGCTGAAGGGCAAGCCGGACACCCTCAAGGGCAGCTACGGCAACTACCACCTCGCGACGTCAACCAACACGTGCAGCACGACCAGCGCCGTCACGCCGAACAAGACCTACCCGGTAGGCACGGTGGCCACCACAGAAGTGGCGGGAGCGGCGCTGCCGTTCAAGGTCGCGGACGGTCCGCTCCGCGTGGCGGGTACGCCGATCCTCAAGGGCCTCGTCACCGCCCTGGGCGTGAACAACCGGGCCTTCTACGCCCTCGGGGTGGGGACCAGCCAGGCGGACGTGAAGCTCGTGCAGGGCGACGTGCTGCCCTACAGCTCGATGCTCCCTGTCAACGGACAGGCCACCACCATCGAGCTGCCGTCCGTTGCCGTCGACGTGCCCAAGGGCTCTCAGCTCTACGTCGTCGCCATGGGCACCAACGACATGTTCGCCGGCTTCGGCAGCCGGACCCCGGGGGCCGTGGTGCTTCAGAGCGCTACGGTCTCGCTGCCGCTGGTGCGCTAGTCGGGACAGCCGGTAGACAGGGCGGGTGACCAACCCGCTGGCCGACCTCGCCGACGCTGCTGTCACG
>JAODNB010000119.1 GCA_025464795.1 Frankiales bacterium | reverse complement strand
TTGCGGGCCTTGGACCGTGCGCCCACTAGTTGTCCTTGATACGACCGAGGTAGCGCCCGTCGCGGGTGTCCACCTTGATCTTCTCGCCGGTCGTCAGGAACAGCGGGACCTGGATCTCGGCGCCGGTCTCCAGCGTGGCGGGCTTGGTGCCACCGGTCGAGCGGTCACCCTGCAGGCCGGGGTCGGTGTGCTGCACGAGGAGCTCGACCGAGGCCGGCAGCTCGATGTAGAGGGCCACGCCCTCGTGGGTCGCGACCATCGCGTCGGTGTTCTCGAGCATGTAGTCGGCGTTGCCACCCACGGTCTGCGCGGGGACGTAGAGCTGGTCGAACGTGCTCTTGTCCATGAACACGAAGTCGGTGCCCTCCTTGTAGAGGAAGGTCATGTCCCGCTTGTCCACCGTGGCGACGTCGACCTTGAGGCCGGCGTTGAAGGTCTTGTCGACGACCTTGCCGGTGATGACGTTCTTCAAGGTCGTACGGACGAACGCACCGCCCTTGCCGGGCTTGACGTGCTGGAACTCGATGACGCTCCACAGCCCGTTGTCGAGCTGGAGCACCATGCCGTTCTTGAGGTCGTTCGTGGAAGCCATGGGACGGAAGTCTAGTGGCCCGGCTGATGTGCCGAGTTCGACAGCACGACGGCAGCAGCCTCTGCGACGATGATCGCCAGGGCGTGGCGAGGAGGGTGATGACGGAGGAGCACACCGGAGGCGTCTTCGTCGACCTCAGCGGGCGGCGTGGCCGCCTCGTCGGCAGGGTCTTCTGGTTGCTCAGCTGTCTGGCGTCGGCCTACGTGGTCCTCGTGCTGCTCTCGCTCATCGTGCCCGCCGGCCTCTCACGGCTCGCGATCCCCGGCATCGGCACGGTCGTCCCCGGCACGGGTGCCCCGAAGATCCCGGATGCCAACGGGACCAAGCAGACCGCCTCGCACCTGCTGGCTCCGACGTCCCGGCCGGCGGCCGGTCCGAAGGGCCTGCCCGGAGCCAGCCCTTCGCCCAGCGGCCGACGGACGACCCCGGCCGTCGCCACTTCCCCTCGCGCGACCGCAGCGGCGGCCTCCCCGTCGCCTCGCCGCACCGGCCCGCCGTCCCCTCACCCGACGGCTGTGGGAGCGTCCGCCACGAGCCACCCCACGCCGCGGTCCACCAAGGCGGCATCACCCAAGCCGCACCCGACGCACACCCCACGGCGCTGATCGGGTGCGACGCCGGATCCCAGCCGCTCACTGGGGGCTGCTCACCGCCCTGCTGATCGCCCTGTTCGTCGCGCTCGGCCTGCAGAGCATCAGCCAGGGAGTCGGACAGGCTCGGACGGCCACCACAGGGACAGCACGAGTGGAGCGGGTCCACGGCGGAGGCACCGTGCTGTTCAACGCGGACGGGCACTTGGACTCCCGCGACCTGCCCGACCGCACCGTTGCGCTGACCTTCGACGACGGGCCGGACCCCAGATGGACAGCGAAGGTCCTCGACGTCCTCGCGCGGGAGCACGTGCCCGCCACGTTCTTCGTCGTGGGTGCTCGCGCCAGCCAGCACCCAGAGCTCGTACGCAGGGAGCTGCGGGAGGGCCACGAGCTCGGCAACCACACCTGGTCGCACAGTGACCTCAGCGGAGCCGCCGCGTGGCGGCGCAACCTCGAGCTGTCCCTGGGACAGCTCGGACTCGCGGGCAGCGCCCACGTCAGCAGTGCCCTGTTGCGCCCGCCCTACAGCTCCACGCCCGCGGCCCTGGACAGTCACCAGGTGCACGTGCTGAAGCAGGAGACCGATGCGGGATACGTGATCGTCCTGGCCGACCGCGACACCGAGGACTGGCAACGGCCGGGCGTCCCGCGGATCCTTGCCGGCGGGACCCCCGTCGATGACAAGGGCCACATCGTCCTCATGCATGACGCCGGCGGGAACCGTGCGCAGACCGTGGCGGCGCTGCCCGCACTGATCGAGCGCTACCGCGCGGCCGGCTTCAGGTTCACGACGGTGTCGGAGGGACTGGGGCTCCACGGTGGCGTGAACCCCTCGGTGGGAACCGTCCGTCGCCTGCAGGGAGAGTTCCTCGGCCAGGCCGTCCGCTTCTCCAGTGCTCTGGTCACCCTCATCAGCTGGGTGATCTTCCCGCTCGGCCTGCTGTCGGTGCTGCGCACCCTGCTCGTCGTAGTGCTCGCCCGGCGGCACGTGCGCGTCTCGGCCCAAAGGGTCGAAGGACCGCCCTGGTCGCCGCCAGTCAGCGTCCTCGTGCCCGCGTACAACGAGGCAGTCGGCATCGAGCAGGCTCTTCGGTCATTGGCCGCGAGCGACCACCCGAACCTGGAGATCGTCGTGATCGACGATGGGTCGACCGACGGCACCGGCGACATCGTGGAGTCGCTGGGACTGCCGAACGTACGGCTGGTGCGGCAGGAGAACGGCGGCAAGGCGGCCGCCCTGCGGCGCGGAACCGCAGAGGCGAGCCACGACATCCTGGTGATGCTGGACGGCGACACCGTCTTCGAGACGACCACCGTGCGGCTGCTCGTCCAACCCCTGAAGGATCCGAAGATCGGCGCAGTCAGCGGCAACACCAAGGTCGGCAACCGGCGTGGTCTGCTCGGGCGCTGGCAGCACCTGGAGTACGTCAGCGGCTTCAACCTCGACCGACGCCTGCTGGACCTCCTGCGCTGCATCACGACGGTTCCCGGCGCCTGCGGAGCGTTTCGTCGTGAGGCGGTGGTAGCGGCGGGTGGGCTGAGCAGCGACACGCTTGCGGAAGACACCGACATCACCATGGGCATCCTGCGCGCCGGCTACGAGGTGGTTCACGAGGAGCGGGCGCGGGCCTGGACCGAGGCGCCGAGCAGCAGCAACGACCTGTGGAAGCAGCGCTACCGCTGGGGTTACGGGACCCTGCAGTGCATGTGGAAGCATCGCCATGCCGTCGTCGAGAAGGGCCCTGGACGACGGCTCGGCCTCGTAGGCCTGCCGTACATGGTGTTCTTCCAGGTGATCCTGCCCCTGGCTGCGCCGGTCATCGACGTGTTCGCGATCCACGGCCTGCTGTCAGGCAGCGCTGGCACCGTGGCCTTGATCTGGCTCGCCTTCGCCGGGGTGCAGGTCCTGACAGCGGGCTACGCGCTGCGCCTCGACCGGGAGAGCCTGACGCCGCTGTGGAGCCTGCCGCTGCAGCAGCTGTTCTACCGCCAGCTCATCTACCTCGTCGTGATCCAGTCGGTCGTCAGCGTCTTGGCGGGCGCCCAGCTCCCGTGGCACAAGCTGCACCGATCCGGCGACGTGGCCGTACCCGTCTAGCGCTCAAGAGTGACGAACCTGCGTGCCGATGAGACAGTGCAACAGCGCCCCACCTTCGGAGGTCCCATGCACGCCGCTCTCGCCAACCTGCTCGCCGCCAAGGTGCTCGCCGTGACGGTGGGCGCCGCGAGCGTCGGCGGGGTGGCCGTCGCAGCAGCGACCGACTCCCTTCCCGACCCCGTGCAGAGCGTCGCGCACGACGTCGCCGGCGCGCCGGCGCCCTCGGCGACGGAGGACGCCCAGGGCGATGACGCCACGGAGACGGCGGATGCGCCGGAGGCGACCGAGTCCGAGGCTCCAGACGCTGCGGAGGCTCCGGAGACCGCCAAGGCTGCCGAGCCTCAGACCGCCGCGCCGCACCCCAACCTCAAGGGCTTGTGCCAGGCCTACGGCTCGGGCAACAAGGCGACGCACGGCAAGGCGCTGCAGAGCCCCGCCTTCACCGTCCTCATCACGGCTGCCGGGGGCAAGGACGGCGTCGCTGCCTACTGCACCGCCCTGAAGGCGGCCAGCCCGCACGGCAAGGCGACGGAGAAGGCGAAGCCCCACAAGCCGGCCAAGGTCCACAAGCCCAAGAAGGACAAGGCCGCGAAGCAGTCCGACGACGCGAAGGCCGAGACCGACTCCGGCTCGAACGACTAGGGCTCGACCGGAGGGGTCATCCAGGCGGCGAGCAGCTCGGCCAGAGCCTCGAGGGTGATCGCCCCGACGGCTGCTGCCCGCACCGCGTCCACCGCCTGCTCCTCCGGGCCCACGAGCGGGGCACCGTTAGCGACGCAGAACACTCGCGTCGCCACCCAGGCGACCCGGAGGTTGTTGCTGGTGAGCGACTCCAGGGACGCCAGCGAGATCAGCAGCGCCGCCGCCTTGAGAGCCAAGGACGGGTAGACCTCCGCGCCCTCGAAGTGCGCGCGCGGTCGGGCCAGCGCGCTGACGAGCAGACCGGGATCACGAACACCCGGTGTACGACCACCGAGTCGGTCCATGATCTGCTGGACGTCCTCGACCTCGAGGTACCGGATCACGCCGTGCCCAACCGGCGCAGGAGCTTGGCGTCCTCGGTGAGCACGAGGTCGATCAGGCGGTCCCGCTCGCGGGCCCAGCCGGCTACGTACTCGAGGATGGCCGCGCGGGCCACGACGTCCAACGAACGGCCCTCCCGCTCGGCGACTGCCTCGAGGCCGGCGACCTCGTCATCGGAGAGGCTGACGGTGACGATCATGAGGCTTGTAGTGCCCGGATCGCGGCGCGGTAGCCCTCCACGCCGAGGCCGGTGATCGTGCCCTTCGCCACGCCACTGATCACGCTGGAGTGCCGGAAGTCCTCGCGGGCGGCGATCTGCGAGAGGTGCACCTCGACGACGACGGGTGCGAGCGCGGCGGCGTCCCGGACGGCGTACGAGTAGTGCGTCCACGCGCCGGCGTTCAGGACGACGGGCGTCCCGCTGTCCGCGGCCTCGTGCAGCCAGCCGATCAA
>JAODNB010000109.1 GCA_025464795.1 Frankiales bacterium | reverse complement strand
TGAGAGACCGCGTCGGCGATCGAGCCGCACCGTCGGATCGTGTTGATCGCGCGGATGTGGTGCTCGTGCCCGTGCTCGACGCCCTTGCCCTGGGCGAGGTCGACGCCCAGCGACGTGCCGTAGAGCGCCGACTCGATGTCGTGGGTGGCGAGGGCGTTGCCGGCGAACAGCACGTCCACGAAGCCGTGCTCGACCAGCGCCGTGAAAGCCGGAGCCGCGCCGGTGTGGACGATGCCGGGCCCGCCGACCCAGAGCACCTTCTGCCCGTCGGACTTGACCTCCCGCATGCGCTGGGCGATCTGGCGTACCAGCAGGGCCTGCGGCTTCTCCGAGGAGACCGAGGAGCTCATGAACTCGAACGCGTCCTCGGAGCTGCTGTGCTCGCGGGCCGGCAGGACGACCTTGACCCCTGAGGCGCCACACACGACCGAGTCGCCCGCCTTGACGTCCGACACGGGCACGGTGCGGACCCGGCTTCCTCGGACGACCAGGCCGCAGTCCATCTCGGGCTGCTCGACCGGGATCCACTCCGTGCCGATCCGCACGACCGTCTCGAGGTTGGTCGTCGAGTAGAAGTCGTCCGGGAAGACGCCGTCCCGGTCGCAGGTCCGCGTCATGGCCTCCCCGGGGTCGACCTGGTTGACCCCGTGGGCCTGCAACCGCATCAGCAGCCGCTGCAATGCCTCGTTGTCCTCGGCGGAGACGGTGATCTTGGCCTGGGACTCGTCGTCGTGGGCGCGACCGACGTCGAGCCGGTCGATGCGGTAGTCACCGCCGTACCCCAGCACGTCGTCGAGCACGCGGGCGAGCAGCCCGGTGTCCATGAGGTGCCCGCTGACCTCGACCGTCTCGCTAGCCGACACAACCGAGCTCCTGTCCTCGTCAGACGACCGCGCCGTCGTCCCATCCGTCCGCCGGAGCATCGCGCATCCACCACACCAGCAGGCCGGCGCCCCCTCCGGTGAGCAGCAGACCGAGGAGCACGCTGACGGCGGAGTCGTCCAAGCCGATGCGGAAGGGGACGAACAGCACGGCCAGCCCGGCGAGGAACATGACGACCGCAAGGACGGTACGAGGGCGCAGCCGTGGCACCTTCGGCGCCGGTGGGGGCTCGAAGTGGCCCTCGTCCTCGAGGGCGGCGGGTTCGAGCCAACCGGGTAGCCCCTCCTCGCCGCTGCTGTCGCGGTCGGCGCGGCGGCGGCGCGGGGAGTCCTCGGCCGTGGAGGGACCGACGTCCTCCGAGACCGGCCAGCGTGGCACGGGCTCGTCGACGTCCTTGGAGAAGCCCTCCACGATCTGACGGAAGAGCTCGTCGTCGCTGGGCATGGGGGCGCCCCCGAGGGGCGGGTCAAGGGGGCTGCGCGAGGTCTCAGCCGGGCCTGGTGCGTCGGCCAGAGCCGGGGGCCCGGGCAGCTCGGGAGGCTGGAGGACCCGGGCAGCAGCTGTCCGGGGCACCGGCCGCACCAGCCCGTGTGCGGTGGCGCCCGGCTCCTGCTCTGCGAGCAGCGCGGTCAGGTCGGCGACCTCGCTGGTGACGACCCCGCGCGCGAGGTCGGCTCGAGCCGGGTCCACCCAGAGCCGGTCCAGCGGCCGCTTGGGCAGCACGCTCGCCCGGGTGTAGGCGTCGGTGTCGCGAGCCGGCTCGACGAAGGCGGCGACGCCCTCCGCTGCCAGGCTCTCCAGCAGCGCCTCGGACAGCCGCGGGTCCACGTCCACCAGGGCACCCCACTCAGCAGAGGGCAGCCCGTTGTCCCGTCGGCCGTCTGCGGGGGGAGGGGCGCTGGTCATGCTCTACCCGGCAGCCGCAGGAGCGTGGGCCCGGACGAACTCGACCGAGCCCGCGAAGATGACGGGAGCATCGTTGTCCAGCGTCGCGACGTGGAAGCTGTCGAGCAGGACCCGCTCCTGCGCCTGAGGGATCCCCTCGAGCAGCAGCCGGCCCGAGACCGGCTCCACGACGTGGTCGTCCTGGGACCGGTAGGCCAGCACCGGGCAGGTGATGCGAGGCAGGTCCCGCAGGACGACCGGCCAGGCCCGCTGGAGCGACAGCGCGGCCTTCAGGGCGATCCTCGGGTAGGCCAGCTCGACCGCTCCCGGCTTCTTGATGTCGCTCCCGATGCCCTTGAAGGACGGGAGCAGCCGCGCGAGGACCGGCAGCAGCTTGGCGTCCAGGCGCTCGGTGGTGAGGGCCGTGTTGACCACGACCGCGCCGGCGACCTGGTCGGCCCGCTCCTCGGCCAGCCGCAGTGCCAGCGTCCCGCCCATCGACAGCCCCATGACGAAGACCGTGTCGCAACGGCTGCGCAGGTCGTCGAAGGCTCGCTCGAGCTCGGCGTACCACTCGCTGAAGCGCGTGGTGTTCAGGTCCTGGACGGTGGTGCCGTGCCCGGGCAGACGCGGTGCGACGACGGACAGCCCGGCCGCGGACAGGTGCTCGGCCCACGGCCGCATGGACTGGGTCGTACCGGTGAACCCGTGGCACAGCACGACCCCCACCGGTCCGCCCGGCAGGTCGATGGGCTCAGCGCCGGGCAGCACGTCCACGTGAGGGTTCCTTTCGGGGGGTAGTGAGAATGGTCGCACGGTGCGCTCAGGGGCCGACGGGGTCGTTGCCGCGGCTCCTCAGGCGCTCTAGGGTCAGGCTCGCCGTCAACGAAGCTGCCAACCAAACCTGATCTGGGGTGTCGCGTGTTCTACTGGGTCGTCAAGGTGATCTTGACACCCATCCTCGGCGCCCTGTTCCGCCCCTGGGTGGAGGGTGAGGAGAACATCCCCACCGAAGGTGCAGCGATCCTCGCGAGCAACCACCTGTCCTTCAGCGACTCGATCTTCCTGCCTCTCCGTACGACGCGCCGGATCACCTTCCTGGCGAAGGCCGACTACTTCACCGGCAAGGGCATCAAGGGCAAGCTCACCAAGGGCTTCTTCGCCGGGGTCGGCCAGGTGCCGATCGACCGCTCGGGCGGTGCCGCCTCCGAGGCTGCCCTCAACACCGCCAAGCGGATCCTTGCCGACGGCAACCTCCTCGGGCTCTACCCCGAGGGCACCCGCAGCCCCGACGGCAGGCTCTACCGCGGCAAGACCGGGGTGGCGCGAATGGCGCTCGAGGCCGGTGTTCCCGTCATCCCCGTCGCGATGGTCAACACCGACGTGGTGCAGCCCACCGGCAAGAAGCTCCCGGTCCTCGGTCGGCGGGTCGGCATCCGGATCGGCAAGCCGCTGGACTTCAGCCGCTACCAGGGCATGGAGGGCGACCGGTTCGTCCTGCGCTCCATCACCGACGAGATCATGTACGAGCTGATGCTCCTGTCGGGTCAGGAGTACGTCGACACCTACGCCACCAAGGCGAAGGCCGACATCGAGGAAGCCCGCACCGCGGCCAACGAGGCCATGGTCAGTGACGCTCCTCGTCCCCAGCGCCGCGCGTCCTGAGCTGAGGCTCGAAGCCGCGCTCTGGCGCGCGGTCTCGCTGTTCCGGCTCACCTCCCTGCTGTACGCCGTGGTGGTGGTGCTCGCTTCGTACCGCAACTACGCGGACCGTCGGGCGGCCGCCGTCGTGCTGGCCGTGATGGCGGTGTGGACCGTGGTCACCGTCATACGCGTCCCGCCTGCGCTGTGGCTGCTGGTCGTCGACCTCGCAGTGACGCTCGCCTGCCAGCAGTCGTCCCTGCTGATCCTCACGCAGCAGCAGATCGAGGCGGGCCGTCCGACGATCACCGTGTGCTGGGCTGCCGCGCCCGTGGCGGCGTGGGCGGTCCTGCGCGGTTGGGTCGCGGGAGCGACCGCAGGACTGGTCGTGGCGGTGGGTGCTGTCGTCGAGCGGTCCGGCGCGTCGCAGGCCACGGTGAACAGCTGCGTGCTGCTGGTGCTGCTCGGGTCGGTGGTCGGCTACCTGGTGCAGCTCGCCCGGCGGGCGGAGGCGTCCGCTGCGGAGGCAGTTCGGCTGCGCGCCGAGACGGCGGAGCGGGAGCGGCTGGCCAGGTCAGTACACGACGGCGTGCTGCAGGCACTGGCGCTGGTGGCTCGGCGGTCGAGCGACCCCGTGCTGGTGGAGCTCGCGACCGGTCAGGAGCAGGCCCTGCGGCAGCTGGTCGCGAAGCCCGGCGACGTGGCGACCGGGAAGTCGGACCTCCGGCTGCTCCTGCCTGCGCGTCCCGGCGTCGAGGTCGCCGCCCCTGCCACGGCGGTCAGCCTCCCCGCTCAGGTCGCCGTGGAGCTGGCCGCAGCTGTCGGTGCGGCGGTCGACAACGCCTTGCAGCACGGGGGATCCACGGCGTGGATCCTGCTGGAGGACGTCGATGGGTCGGTGGTGGTCTCGGTGCGCGACGACGGTCCCGGCATCCCCGCCGGCAGGCTCGCGGAGGCTGCCATGGTCGGCCGCCTCGGCGTGGCGTCGTCCATCCGCGGTCGGGTCCAGGACCTCGGTGGGACCGTCACGTGGGGGAGCACGCCTGGTCAGGGGACGGAGGTGCAGATCGTTGTCCCCCGCTGAGCCCTTGCGGCTCGTGGTCGCCGACGACCACCCGATCTGGCGCGACGCTGTCGAGCGCGACCTGGTCGCGGCCGGACTGACCGTCGTGGGGACCGCGGGCGACGGTGAGAAGGCCGTCCGGGTCTGCCTGGCCGTGAAGCCCGACGTCCTCATCTGCGACCTGCAGATGCCGGGCCTGAGTGGCGTCGAGGTGACGGCGAGGGTCGTGCCGCTGGGGGTGCGCGTGCTCGTGCTCTCGGCGTCCGGCGAGCAGCAGGACGTCCTGGAGGCCGTGAAGGCCGGGGCGACGGGCTACCTGCTGAAGTCCGCTGAGGCCGGACAGCTGGTCGATGCCGTGCGCAGGACCGCGGGAGGCGAGGCCGTCTTCACCGCGGGCCTCGCCGGGCTGCTGCTCGGGGAGTACCGCCGGACGGCCGCTGAGGCCGGGGCTCCCCAGCTGACCGCGCGCGAGACGGAGGTGCTCCGGCTGGTCGCCAAGGGCCTCACGGCGAAGCAGGTCGCGGAGCGGCTGACGCTGTCACACCGGACCGTGGAGAACCACGTGCAGAACACCCTGACCAAGCTGCAGCTGCACAACAGGTCGCAGCTGGTCCGGTACGCCCTCGAGCAGGGTCTGGACTAGACCCAGGCCTTGCTGCGGTCCACGGCCTTGAGCCAGCGCGTGTGCGTGCCGTCCTCCCGAACCCCGGACACGGGCTCGAAGCGGCGGTCCAGCCGCCAGGTGTCGGCGAGCTCCTGAGGGGTCGACCACACCCCCGTGCCGAGCCCCGCGAGGAAGGCGGCTCCGAGGGCGGTGGTCTCCAAGACCTCGGGCCGCTGTACGGGCACACCGAGCTGGTCGGCCTGCAGCTGGCACAGCAGGTCGTTGCTGCTCGCTCCACCGTCCACCTGCAGGGACGGCAGCGCCACGCCCGCCTCGCTGGTCATCGCGTCCACGACGTCCCGGACCTCGAAGGCGATGGCGTCGAGCGTCGCGCGGGCCAGGTGCGCCCGGGTGGTCCCGCGGGTGATCCCGAGGACCGTGCCCCGCGCGTCCGGGTCCCAATGCGGTGCCCCCAGCCCCGTCAGGGCGGGTACGAAGACCACTCCGCCGCTGTCCGGCACCTGCCGCGCGAGCGACTCGATCTCCTGGGCACTGCCGATCAGCTGCAGCCCGTCCCTGAGCCACTGCACGGCCGCGCCGGTCACGAAGACGGCCCCCTCGAGGGCGTAGGTTAGCGTTCCGTCAGGGGCCATCCAGGCGACGGTGGTGAGCAGCCGTTCGCTGAGGACCGGGGTGCTGCCGGTGTTCACGAGCACGAAGGAACCCGTGCCGTAGGTGCACTTCGACCGGCCCTGCTCGTAGCAGCCCTGCCCGAACAGGGCCGCCTGCTGGTCGCCGGCGATCCCGGCGATCGGGAGGTCGAGACCGAGGAACGCGACCGGGTCGGTCCGGCCCACCTCGCCGTAGGACGGCACGACCCGGGGGAGCGCGCTGCGGGGGACGCCGAACAGCTCGCACAGCTCGTCCGACCAGTTCCCGGTGCGCAGGTCGTACAGCAGGGTTCGACTGGCGTTGCTGGCATCGGTCACGTGGAGGGCGCCCCCGGTGAGGCGGGCGATGACGTACGAGTCGACGGTGCCCACGGCGGTCGCGCCGCTGGTCACGCCCTCCCAGGTGCGCTTCTCGTGGCGTCCGAGCCACGCCAGCTTCGTCGCGGTGAAGTACGGGTCCAGCCGGAGCCCAGTCAGCTCGGCCACCCGGGGCTCGTGACCCCGCTCGCGCAGGTGGTCGCACAGGTGGCTGGTGCGCCGGTCCTGCCAGACGATCGCGCGACGTGGCGGCTGCAGGGTCGCGCGGTCCCACAGGACGGCTGTCTCACGCTGGTTGGTGATGCCGATCGCGGTGACCGTCTGTCCTTCGAGGGCAGCCCGGCAGCTGGAGATGACGGCGACCCAGATCTCCTCCGGCTCGTGCTCCACCCAGCCCGGCTCAGGGAAGTGCTGCGGGAACTCCTGGTAGCCCCGGCTGACCACCTGACCGTCCTCGGCGACGACGAGCGCCGTGACGCCCGTGGTGCCGCAGTCGATGGCGAGCACGCTCACGAGGTCTGCTCCCGCAGCTTCTCCAGGACCAGCACGTCGATGGCTCCGGGCACCATCCGCTCTTCGTAGTTCTCCACCCCGGCCCAGTCCTCGATGTCCTGGTAGCCAAGGGATCTGAGCCGCTGCTCGACCTCGGCCTTGAGCTCACCCTCGAGCGGCAGCGTCTTCTCGGGCTTGCCGAAGTACAGGGTGTGCAGGTCGAGCAACCGCTGCAGCTCGAGGACCGGGTCGGGATGGTCGTCGACCCGCAGGTCCACCAGGACGTCGGAGCCACCTCCGTACCCCCCGCCCTCGCTGACGACGAGCAGGACTGCGGACTGCCGTCCCCTGCGGTCCCCGCCCGCTCGGTCGCCCGCGAGCAGCGCCGTCGACAACCGCTGGGCGAGGGTGCCCTCGGCGGTCTCGAACGCGGTGGCGATGGCGTCGACGACCTCCGGACCGCTGAGGATGTTGCCCTGCACCGCGTAGCCCTCGCCCGTGCGTCCGCCGGCCCAGGCGTTGCAGTCCTCCCCGGTGAACGTCGCGGCCCGGCCCTCCCGGTCCACGACCCCCGCCTGGCGCTGCGCCCTCCCCTCGTCCTGCCGGGTGAGGGCGTCGAGGACCTCCTGGGCGCTGCTCCCAGCTGACAGCAGGGCAAGCCCGTCGGGTCGGTAGGCGAGGTTCGCGAACGCCTGGGTCGCGATCGCCCCGACGCCCCACTGGGCGGCAGGGACGGCGGCGCCGACGGCGAGGAACTTCGAGGCGACAGCGACGCCCCACTGCTGGCCGGCCTTGGCAACGATCGAGAAGGTCATGGCTGGGAGACTAGGGCGATGCGCTTCTTCTACGACCTGGAGTTCGGCGACACGGCGTCGGTCGTGTCGCTGGTGTCGATCGGGGTCGTCGCCGAGGACGGCCGCGAGTACTACGCCGTCTCCTCCGAGTTCGACCCGCTCGCGGTGCACCCGTGGGTGGCCGAGCACGTCCTCCCGCAGCTGCCGCCGGCCCCCACGTGGAAGCCACGCGCCGTGATCGCCGCCGAGCTCGAGGAGTTCTTCGGGACCGACCCGGTCTGGTGGGCGTGGTTCGGTGCGTACGACCACGTCGCCCTGTGCCAGCTGTGGGGCGACATGCCGTCCCTGCCGCGGGCGTTCCCGCGCTTCACCCTGGACGTGCGGCAGCTGTGGGAGCACCTCGGCAGGCCGACCCTGCCGAAGCAGGAGTCGGGTCTGCACGACGCCCTGCAGGACGCCCGTCACGTGCGCGTGAAGTACGAGGCGCTGGCGGAGCGGGCGTACCTGCTGGGGTTGAGCGTCTAGCCGCGAAGGTGCGCGTCTGCCGCAGCCTGGTCGTACGCGATGCTGTGGGTCGCCTTCACCTTGCCCTCGGGGGTCATCTCGTCGGTGATGACGAACCGGAAGGTCGCGGTCTTGCCGTTGACGGTCGAGGTCGCGTCGTAGATGGCGATGGCGTAGTTGCCGTCGGCCTGCGTGCTGAGGACGTTCATCTCGAACGTGCCGCCGGTGATCTCGAACAGCCGACCGAACATCTGGGCGATGGCGTCCCAGCCGGCGTACGAGCCGCTCAGCGGGCCGGTGCCGCTGTTGGTCCACACGCAGTCTTCGGTCATCGAGGCGCGGACCGTGTCCAGATCGCCACGCGAGAAGGCGGCGAAGGCCTCGCGCAGGCGCTGGACGTTCGGGTGGTCCGTCGTGGTGACGGACAGGTCTTGCGCCGTTGATGTGGACGTAGTCGTGGTAGCCACGTGCTGCTCCCTTGCCCCCTGGGCCGTGACGCCGTTGTCATGGCCTCAGGGGCACCGTCCCACCGCTGTCAACAGACGAAGGGCTCAGACCGGGACAAGAACCTCGACAGTCACCTGCGCCAGGCCGGAGTAGCCGAGCGCGCGTGATCCCGCCCGGGACATGTCGAGGATGCGGTCGCCCACGTAGGGGCCCCGGTCGTTCACCAGGCAGTTGGTCTCCAGGCCGTTGGCGCTGACGTGGATGACCGTGCCGAGAGGGAGCTCCTTGTTGGCGCAGGTCAGCCGCTCCGGGTCGTAGGGTGCCCCGGAAGCGGTCGGCCGTCCGACGAAGCCCGGTCCGTACCAGCTCGCCTGTCCGGAGGCGACCTGACCCGTCCGCTGGTAGCCCGCCGGGATGCCCGAGCCGGTCCGCTCGAGCAGTGCGATGACGGGGGCCTGGTCGTCCAGGGCCTTGCGGGAGCGGGTGCTCTGAGCCGGCGTCAGCGCGAGCGTGAGGTCAGTGGACAGGGCGTCGAGGGCCTGGCGCTGAGCCTCGAGGGCGGCCGCGTGCTCAGCGTCAGCCACCGACTGGGCCTCAGCCAGGAGCTGGCGGGCCCGGTCCTGGTCGATGAGGACCGCCGAGGCCTGGTGCAGCAGCTTCGTCCGGAAGGCGTCTGCCTGCTTCTGCAGGACATGGAGCTCCTTCGCCTGTCGGGTGACGGCGTCCACGAGCCCGCGGTCGACCGTCAGCGACGCGCGGGCGGCACGGTGCGAGAGCTCCTGGAGCTCGGGGCTGGCCCAGCTGGTCTGCCAGTCACCGACGGGCAGGGGAGCGCTGGCGATGTAGACGGCCCGTGCGCGCGCGTTGAGGGCCTGCTGGGCCTGGGCCTTCGCCTGCTCCAGGCGCCCGTAGGCGACCCGCAGGCCGCCGTCGCGGGCAGCTGCCTGGTCCAGGGCCTCGGTGAGCTGCTGGGCGTGAGCGGTGACCTGCTGCAGCTCCTTCGTGAGGCGAGGGAGGTCAGCGGAGGTGATCGGCTTCGGGTCCGCGTGCGCGCCTCCGGTGGGCAGCAGCGGGAGCGCGGCCACCACAAGGGCAGCCGCGATCGCCGTACGTCCGATCAGCGCCACCTCGTTGCCATCGACCGGTTGCGCCTGCGGCTTGACCTACTAGCGTCGGGCGCATGCGAATCGGTGTGCTGACGGGTGGCGGTGACTGCCCGGGGCTCAACGCCGTCATCCGGGCCGTGGTGCGCAAGGGCACGGAGGTGTACGGGCACGAGTTCGTGGGCTTCCGCGACGGCTGGAAGGGGCCCCTGGAGGGCGTGACCATGGAGCTCGGGGTCCCGCAGGTGCGCGGCATCCTGCCGCGCGGTGGCACCATCCTCGGCTCGTCCCGCACCAACCCGATCAAGATCGACGGCGGTGTGGAGAAGATCCAGGCCAACCTCTCCTCGCTCGGTGTCGACGCGCTCATCGCCATCGGTGGCGAGGACACCCTTGGAGTCGCGACGGCGCTGGCGGCGGCAGGAGTGAACGTGGTCGGCGTGCCCAAGACGATCGACAACGACCTGAACGCCACCGACTACACGTTCGGGTTCGACACGGCGGTCCAGATCGCGGTGGATGCGATCGACCGGCTGCACACGACTGCCGAGTCCCACCACCGGGCCCTGATCGTGGAGGTCATGGGCCGGCACGCCGGTTGGATCGCGCTGCACTCCGGGCTCGCCGGCGGCGCGAACGTCATCCTCATCCCTGAGCGGCCGTTCGACATCGACAAGGTGTGCGAGTACGTGAAGGCCCGGTTCGAGCGGCACTACGCGCCGATCATCGTGGTGGCCGAAGGGGCCCAGCCGGCGGTGGGGACGATGGAGCTGCGGACCGGCGAGCTCGATGCGTTCGGGCACGTGCGGCTCGGCGGCATCGGCCAGGTCCTCGAGCGCGAGATCGAGGCACGAACCGGCTACGAGTCCCGTCAGACGGTCCTTGGCCACGTCCAGCGCGGTGGTACGCCGACCGCGTACGACCGTGTCCTTGCCACCCGCTTCGGCCTGCACGCCATCGACGCCGTCCACGAGGGGGACAGCGGCGTGATGGTCGCGCTGCGGGGCACCGACATCGTCCGCGTTCCCCTCGAAGCCGCTACCAAGGAGCTCAAGACGGTGCCCCTCGAGCGCTACGAGGAGGCGGAGGTCTTCTTCGGGTGATCGCGCCACTCAGCGTCCGTCACGGAGAAGAACGCGCTGTCCCGCAGCCGACCCTCCTCACCGGGGACCAGGGACGGCTGCCAGTTCCGGAGCACGCCCTCGTACCGCGCGCCGATCCCCTCGATGGCGGCGCGTGATCGCGCGTTCCGGGCATCGGTCTTGAAGCCGACCCGACCGACGCCCCACACGTCGAACGCGTAGGTCATGAGGAGCAGCTTCGCCTCGCGGTTCACGCCGGTCCGCTGCGCGCTCGCCGCCAGCCAGGTGCCGCCGATCTCGACCGCGTACGGGATGTCGGCCCCCGGGTGGCGGTGCAGGGTCAGGAACCGCGTCATCCCGACCGGCCGACCGTCGCGCACCTGGGCGAACGGGACGACCTCGCCCCGATCCGCCTGGTCCAGCAGGTCGTCGACGTGCACGGCCATCGCGCCCGCGTCCGCAGGTACGGAGGTGAAGCCGTAGCTGGCACGATCCTCCTGAGCGGCTGTGGCGAGTCCGTCGGAGTGCTGCCTCACGAGGGGTTCCAGCCGGACGAGCTTCCCGACCAGGGCGGGTACCACCAGCTTCGTGTCCACAGCCCCAACGTAGCGCTTTCACCTTGTGGACAAGGGATCTCGGCTGTCGGGCTACCTGCCTACCGTCCACGTCATGACGGACCTGACAGACCTGACCGAGTTGACGACGGACCAGCTGGCTGCCCAGCTCACGAGCTGGGCTGGCCGTATCGCCGCGGGTGAGGCGCGTCTGCTCGAGCTCCTTGCCGAGTTCGACGAGCGGGAGGGCTGGGGCGCGGTCGGCGTCCTGTCGTGCGCGCACTGGCTGGTGTGGAAGCTCGGTCTGTCGCCGGCGACTGCGAGGGAGAAGGTGCGCGTCGCGCGGGCGCTGCGAGGCCTGCCCCTCACGGCCACGGCATTGAGCGAGGCGCGGCTCTCCTACGCCCAAGCCCGTGCCATCACCCGGGTCGCCGCGAGCGCTGACGAGCACCAGTGGGTGGATCTTGCGCGCTACACGACAGCGGCCCAGCTCGAGAAGGCGGTGCGCGGCGTCCGACGAAGCAGGCTGCTCGAGGAGAAGC
>JAODNB010000104.1 GCA_025464795.1 Frankiales bacterium | reverse complement strand
TTGGGCTGGTCGCCGGCGTGGGCCTGCCGGCGCATGCGGCGGGCGGCGGCCTCGACATCACGGCAACCGTGGACGGCCACTCGCTGCAGGCTGCCGGGTCCAACAGCCCGATCGTGCTGAAGCCCTCCGACAGCACCGTCGTCGCCGTCAGCGTCACCAACAACGGATCGAGCCCGGTCGAGGTCCGGGCCGTACGGCTGGACGCGCGCGTCCTCGGCCTGGCCTTCTTCAGCTACACCACGCGGGTCGACCTGACCGTTGCGCCGGGCGCCACGGGCACGCGTGCGTTCGCCCTCGACCTCGGGGATCTCGACGGCCAGGCGACCGGACTGCTGCCTGCCCGCTTGTCCCTGCTCGCCCCCGATCGCTCTGAGATCACGGGCGAGTCCGGCACGGTCGACGTCAAGGGCAAGATCTCGAGCGTGTACGGGGTGTTCGGACTCGCCGTCTTGGCCATCACGGCGCTGCTGCTCGTCAGCCTGATGCTCCGCCTCGTCCGCCGGACCCTGCCGGAGAGCCGATGGGCACGGGCCCTCCGCTTCGCCGTACCGGGCCTCGGGATCGGTCTGGTCGTGACCTTCACCCTCGGCGTGCTGCGGATCGCGGTGCCCTCGATCGGGCTGTCCGTCGGACTGCTGCTCGGTGGCCTGGTCGTCGGCTTCGTCCTCGGGTACCTGACCCCGTCGCCGGCCGACGAAGCGGATCGCGACGAGCTCGACGAGCGCGACATCGTCGCCGCTGCGCCGGTCACCGCAAGGGCGCCGGGCGACGCCCGCTTCGTGGAACCGCCGTCCCCGTGACCGACGCGCAGAAGCTCGCCGGGATCCTGCCCGGGTACGAGATCGGGGCTGAGCTCGGGCGCGGTGGCTACGGCGTCGTCCTCGCCGGGGTGCACAAGCAGCTGGGCCGCAAGGTGGCCATCAAGGAGCTTCCCCCGAAGCTCGCGAGCGACCCCGGGGTGCGTTCGCGCTTCCTCGCCGAGGCCCGGGTGCTGGCGAGCCTCGACCACCCGCACATCGTCCCCCTCTACGACTACGTCGAGGTCGACGGTGTCTGCGTGCTCGTCATGGAGTCGTTGCCCGGCGGGACGGTCTGGGGGCGCTTCAACGGCCTCGGCTACACCCCGTCGTCGGCCTGCGCCGTCGTCATGGTGGCGTGCGCGGGTCTGCACTACGCCCACCAGCACGGCATCCTGCACCGCGACGTCAAGCCCGAGAACCTGCTCCTCACCTCGGACGGACAGCTGAAGGTCGCGGACTTCGGCATCGCCAAGGTCCTCGGTGACAACGACGCGCTCGCGACGAACGCCGGCGAGATCCTCGGCACGCCCGCCTACATCGCCCCCGAGCAGGCGCAGGGAGGCGATCTCGGGCCAGCAGCGGACGTCTACGCCGCGGGCGTGATGCTCTACGAGCTGCTGTCCGGGAAGCTGCCGTTCTCCGAGGAGGGCGGCGGACTCGCGATCGTGTACCGGCACGTGTACGAGGAGCCGGTGCCGCTGCGGACCGTGGCGCCTGCCGCCCCTGCCCCGCTGGCCGAGGTCGTGATGCGCGCCCTGTCCCGCAAGCCGGACGAGAGGTATGCGACGGCCGAGGACTTCGGGGTCGCGATCGGTGAGGCGGCCACCGCCTCCTTCGGTCAGGGCTGGTTCGCGAGCACCGAGGTGCCCGTACTCGGTGGCGGGCCGATCGTGGCCAGCACCCAGGGCGTGCGACCCCCCGCGGGCGCACCGGCGACGGTTCGACTGCCGGCGCCGCCGGTCGACCAGCAGCCGTTGCGTCCTACGGTCTCGGTGCACGTGCGCGGTGCCGCGATCGACGCGGACGCCGACGCGGTCGTACCGGTTCGCCAGGTGCTCGTCAACCCGCCCTGGCCGGTCCCCTGGGCCGTGCTGACGGCAGCGCTGCTCGGGCTGCTGGCGTTCTTCGCCCTCAGCCCACCGGAGCTCACCGCGCCCGGCCCTGGCGTGCTCGTGGTGAACGGCCACGACGCGTCGAGCGCGGTCGACGTCGACCTGTCCAAGCACTTCACCGTCAGACCGGGCAAGCTGCCTGCTGCGCGTGGCTTCACCTCCATGACCCTGGACCTCCACGTCGCCGGTGCCCCGCTCGTCAAGGCCACCGCTGGCACCCCTGCGCGCGACGGCTCGGTCGACGTCAACGCGAACGGGAGCGCCTTCCTCGCCGCCGGCACGGTCGACGCCATCGCCACGTTCCGTCGCGGCGACCGCGAGCTCGCCGCCGTCACCTTCCCGCTGCGCACCTCCCGGGCCTGGTACTCCACGGTCCCGGGTATCGCTGCGGTCCTCGCGCTCCTGTTCCTGCTCGCCTACGCCGAGTCCCAGCTGGCGCCGCTGCGCCGCCGTGGTCGGCGGCGCTTCTCGTCCTTGCTGGGGCTCCTCGTCGCCGGTGGTGCGCTGGGTGCGCTCGCAGCCGTCTTCACCTGGCTGACCGGGAGCCGCCCGCTCGAGCTGGAGGGCATCGTCCCGGCGGCGGCCGCCGGTGCTGCCGCCGGGGTCGCCCTCGGCATCACGACGTACAAGGCCGGTCGTCGCGCGCGACTGCGTCGCATCGCACGCAAGCGGGGCCTGACCGGCCGCGGGGCTGAGTAGGCCTAGGCGAGCGCCTCGAGCTCGACGGCCAGGTCCTCGGCCGTGGCGGGCCGCTCCGTCGCTTCAGAGGCCAGGCAGCGCGCGATGAGAGCGGCATCGCGCGGGTCGAGCGAGGGCGAGAGCGCGGGCTTCTGGGACAGGACGGTCCGCACAGCAAGGAGAGGGTCAGCCTGCGAGAGCTCGCCGTACACGCCCTGGCCGGTCAGAGCGCGGTGCAGCGTGATGCCCAGTGACCAGATGTCGGAGGCCCGGGAGCCGCGCTGGCCCAGCAGGATCTGGGGCTCGAGGTACTCGACGGTGCCGATCGGACCCAGGCCGGTGACCGTCTGCCCCGGTGCGAGGGCCTGGGCGAGCCCCAGGTCCGACAGCTTCGCGCTGTCGGTCCCGAGCAGGACGTTCTCGGGCTTGATGCTGCGGTGCACCACGCCTGACTCGTGAAGCGCGTGCGCCGCCCGGGCCGCCTGCGCGACAGCGATCAGCACCTGAGAGCGCGACAGGGGGGTGGCCGGGGCGCCGAGCGACCCCTGCGGGAAGTACTCCATCGCGTAGAAGAAGGAACCGTCCTGCTGCCCGGCGTCGTACAGGGTCACGAGGTACGGCGACTGCGCCGATGCGAAGGCCCGCAGCTCGCGCGTGGTGCGCCGGACCGTCTCCTCGTCCGTCGCGCCCGTCAGCACCTTCACCCCGACGTGCTGGGTCGTCAGCCCGAGCCTGGCTGGCGGGGTGGCGAGGTAGAAGGTCCCGTGAGCCCCCTCGCCCAGGGATCTGATGAACCTGTAGTCCGCGATCCCGTCCACGGGGGACACCTTTCGTGCAGAACGATGTTCCGCAACCTAGTAGGGGGCTACGGTCGTGGCGATCGTTCGCACGACATCGGGGGGTGGGAGCGTGCTGATCTCGACCGTTCTGGCTGCGGCTGCCCCGGTGCTGAAGAAGCCACCGTCCATCACGGACGACCAGATCGCCCAGGTGTTCCTCGACATCGCCATCATCGTCGTCGTTGCCCGACTGGTGGGCATGGCGTTCGTCAAGCTGAGGCAGCCCGCGGTCATCGGCGAGATCATCGCGGGCATCTCGCTGGGGCCCTCGCTGCTCGGGCAGCTTCCCGGGCACCTCGACAAGGAGGTCTTCCCCACCGACGTCCGTCCCTACTTGAAGCTCGTCGCCAACGTCGGGCTCATCATCTTCATGTTCATCGTCGGCCTCGAGCTCGACGTGAAGCTCATCCGCGGCAAGGAGAAGGCCGCAGCCGCGATCTCGCTGTCGTCGGTCGCGCTCCCGTTCGGACTCGGCGTCCTGCTCGCGCTCTGGCTGCACGACCGGCACGGAGTCGTGGACGGCAAGGCGGTGAAGCTGCTGCCGTTCGCCTTGTTCATCGGGGCCTCGATGTCGGTCACGGCCTTCCCGGTGCTGGCGCGCATCCTCACCGACCGGGGGATGCACCGGACGCAGATCGGCGCCCTCACCCTCGCGTGCGCAGCCGTCGACGACATCCTCGCCTGGAGCATGCTCGCGGTGGTCCTGGCCGTCGTGAACTCCACCGGCTCGCTGGACCTGCCGATCATCCTGGCCGAGACGCTGGCCTTCGTCGCGGTGCTCTTCCTGGTCGTGAAGCCGCTGCTGAAACGGCTCGTCCCCTGGTTCGAGAGGTCGGGGCGGCTCACGCCGAACATCCTGGCGGTCATCGTGGTGGGCTTCCTGTTGTCGGCGTACATCACCGACCACATCGGCATCCACGCCATCTTCGGCGCGTTCGTCTTCGGCGTCGTGATGCCCCGTGAGGGCTCGCAGGCGCTGCTCTCGGAGATCCTCGACAAGCTCGAGCAGGTCAGCGTGCTGCTGTTCCTTCCTGTGTTCTTCATCAGCACCGGCTTCGGCGTGGACGTGACAGGGCTGGGCGCCGACGGCCTCAACGAGCTGGCTGCTGTCCTCGCCGTTGCCATCGTCGGGAAGTTCGTGGGCGCCTCGCTCGCGGCTCGTGGCCTGGGGTTCCGGGCCCGCAAGGCGGCGGCGGTGGGTCTGCTGATGAACACCCGCGGGCTCACCGAGCTGGTCATCCTCAACGTCGGTGTGACGGCCCACGTGCTCGACGCCAAGCTGTTCACGATCCTGGTGATGATGGCCATCGTCACGACCGTGATGACCGAGCCGCTGCTGCGCCTGGTCTACCCGGACAAGATGCTCGCCCGAGACGTCGCCGAGGCCGAGCGCCTGGCCCTGGGGATCATCGACGCCTACCGCGTCGTCGCCGTCGTCGAGCCCCAGGGCTCGGAGCCGCTGGTCGAGGTCGGCGTCGCGCTCCTGGGTCGTGAGGAGCCGTCCGAGCTGCTGCTGACGCGGTTCGAGAAGTCGGGGACGCGCAACGAGGTCGGTGCCGGGCTGCTGTCTCAGCTGTCGGGCATCGCGGCCGGCTTCGAGGCGTTGCAGGCCCTCGTACGGCAGGCGCGTGCCGCGGGGGCGCAGTCGCAGGTGCGGTCGCAGGCCTCTGCCGACCCCGCGCAGGACCTGCTGCTCCAGGCGGAGGCGGTCGAGGCGGACGTGCTGGTCCTGTCCCCCGACGATCCCTCCGCAGCGACCGTGCTCGCAGGGGCGGACTGCACGGTCATCCTTGCCACGGGCGGCTACACCGAGGGACCGGTCAGCGTCCGCCCCGGTCCCGGGGACGACGGCCTCGCCGCGATCGAGCAGGCCCTGCGGATCGCGCTGCGCCACAACGCCCCGCTGGTGCTCGTCGTGTCCGGGGACAAGCGGAACGACAAGCGGGCTGAGGAGCTGCTCCCGCGGCTCCAGTCGATCGGAATGACCGTGTCCTCGGGGCCGGCTAGCGGTCTCACGGTCGCCGGTAAGGAGGGCGGCGGACCGGCGCAGCTCCTGGTCCGTGGGCGCAAGCAGGACAAGGGAGAGTCCCTGTTCCGATTGGTCGACGAGCTGACGGCTGCTCCCGCGCGATAGCGGGTAAGAGGCCCCGCATGGACATCGCGGACCTCGTGCTCAACGACCACCACCGGCAGCGGCAGGCCTTCGCCCTGCTGGACGAGATCGACCGGAAGGACACCGAGAAGCTGCAGGCGGTGTGGGCAGATCTCGCCGCCTTCCTCGAGGTGCACGCCGCAGCAGAGGAGGCAGTCCTCTACCCCGTCGTGCTGAAGGAGTCCGACCCGACGGCGGAGGAGACCAAGGACGCCATCGGCGATCACAACAAGATCCGGGACGCGATCGCCCGCGCTTCCCGTGCGGTGGTCGGCTCCGAGGACTGGTGGGACGCCGTCGGGGACTGCCGCAAGGAGAACACCGAGCACATGGGCGAGGAGGAGGACGAGGTGCTCCCCCACCTGCGGCAGGAGGTCTCGGTGCAGAAGCGCTCCGAGCTCGGCCTGGCCTTCGAGGCGGCCAAGACCGCCACGCAGTCGGTGCACCTCGACGAGTCCGACAAGGACCCCGAGGAGTTCGTCGCCGCTCACACGTGACGTAGGTTGCGGCGCATGGACTACCGCCGCCTCGGACGCTCCGGGCTGACCGTCTCCGTCGTCGGCCTCGGCACCAACAACTTCGGCATGAAGCTGGACGACGCCGGCTGCCGCGAGGTCCTCGACGCAGCTCTCGACGAGGGCATCACCCTCATCGACACCGCCGACTCCTACGGCCAGTCGGAAGCTCGGCTCGGCGTCCTGCTCAAGGGTCGCCGCGACGACGTCGTGCTGGCGACGAAGTTCGGCAGTGACGTCACGCGGCTCGGCAACGACAACGGCGCCGACTGGGGTGCGCGCGGTTCCCGCCGGTACGTCATCCGGGCTGTCGAGGCGTCGCTCTCCCGGCTGCAGACAGACTGGATCGACCTCTACCAGCTGCACCGTCCGGACCCGCACACGCCGATCGAAGAGACCCTCAGCGCCCTCGACGACCTGGTGCGCGCCGGTAAGGTGAGGTACGTCGGGCACTCGAACTTCACCGGCTTCGAGACCGCTCACGCGGAGTGGGTCGCCCGTACCCGCGGGTTCGAGCGGTTCATCAGCGCCCAGAACGAGTACAGCCTCCTGAAGACCGGGGTCGAGCGAGACCTGGTGCCTGCCCTGCAGGAGTACGGCATCGGGATGCTGCCCTACTTCCCCTTGGCCTCAGGGCTTCTCACCGGCAAGTACAAGCGGGGCGAGGAGGTCCCGGCGGGTAGCCGGGTAGCTGCTTGGGGGATGCAGGCGACTCTGACGGAGCGCACGTTCGACAAGCTTGAAGCGCTCGAGGCCTTCGGCAAGGAGCGCGGGCACTCGCTGCTCGACGTTGCCATGAGCGGCCTGGCCGCGCGCCCGACCGTGGCCAGCGTCATCGCCGGAGCGACCAGCGCTGAGCAGGTGCGGCAGAACGTCGCTGCGGGAAGCTGGGTCCCGACCGCTGAGGATGCTGAGGCACTGGCGGCGC
>JAODNB010000005.1 GCA_025464795.1 Frankiales bacterium | reverse complement strand
CCGGGTCGTGAGACGCAACGGGTCGCAGAGATCACCACACGACTCCCCACATGTGGCGATGCGAGGTCCCCACCTCGGCTCCTAGCTTCGCGCCATGAGCGAGTCCCAGTGCGTCCGGTACGAGATCCGCCTCCGCGGCCACCTCGATCCCCGATGGGCCGCCCAGTTCGAAGGACTGACCCTGACCCAGGAGACCCACGGCACCACGCTCCTCGCAGGCCCCGTACTCGACCAGGCTGCCCTGCACGGCCTGCTCCGTCGGGTGCGGGACCTCGGTCTGCCTCTGGTCTCCGTCCAGAACGTCGAAACCCCACTACGAGAGAAGCAGCCATGACCACCACGACCAGCTCCCGAACCTCGACACCCGCGCTGGCGCGACTGGCGCACCTGATCGTCCGGCGTCGCTGGATCGTCATCGGGGTCTGGGTGCTGCTGACTGTCTTCGGGGCCTTCGCCAGCGGCAAGGTCGAGAGCCGCTGGTACACGGCGACGGCTATCCCCGGCCAGCCGGCGTACGAAGCCAGCCAGCGCGCGCTGCACCAGCTCGGCATCGGCGATCGGACACCGATCGTGGCCGTCTTCCGCACCAGCACCGACATCACCAAGAGCGCCGACGTCGAACAGGGGATGCAACGGGCGGCGGCGGCCGTACCCGGCGCCTTCACCAGCTCCTACTTCAGCACCGGCAGTGACCTCTACCTGTCGAAGGACCGGCATACGGCCTTCCAGATGCTCTACCCGCGAGGGCCGGATGACGTCACCGTGCTCGCCGGCGCGGAGGACATCCGCGCTGCCGCAGCCGCCGGTCTGTCCGTCGGGACCACCGTCAACGTGACCGGGCGGCTCCCCCTGGACGACGCCACCAAGGACGGCAAGGCCGGCGGCGCCGGCGTGCTGCTCGAGGTCCTCATCGGAGGCATCGGCGCTCTCGTGATCCTGCTGTTCGTCTTCGGCACCCTGCCTGCGGTGCTTGCCCCACTGGGCATCGCGGTCGCCGCGATCCTCAACACCTTCACCTTGGTGTGGGGCCTGACCTACGCCGCGGACGTCTCCATCATCGTGAAGTTCCTCATCGGGCTGGTCGGCCTTGGCCTCGCCATCGACTACGCCCTCGTCATCATCTTCCGCTTCCGGGACGAGCTCCGTGAGGGCCACGACGTCGAGTCCGCGCTCGTCGAGACGATGACCCATGCCGGGCGTTCGGTGCTCGTCTCGGGCACCACTGTCGCCATCGGCCTCCTTGCGCTGGTCGCGCTGCCGCTGCCGCTGATCCGTTCGATGGGCTTGGGCGGCATGCTCATCCCGGCCGTGTCCGTGCTCGCTTCGCTCACGCTCCTCCCCGCGATCCTGTCGGTCCTCGGGCACCGCATCAACAGCGTGCGGGTCATGCCCCGACGGTTCCTCGACCGCGGCCATGCAGAAGACGGTGCGTGGGGTCGCTGGGCCCGCTTCGTGCTGCGCCGGCCTGTCGCTGTCGCAAGCGTCGGGATCGTGCTCGTCGTCGGTCTGGCCGGCCTGGGCACGCAGCTCGTCGCCAACGAGACACAGCTGAAGAACTTCCCGGGGACCGGTACTGCCATCGCCGGCCGCCAGATGCTCGCCGACGCCGGCATCAGCCCAGGCGTCATGAAGCCGCTCGACGTCCTGGTCGAGCACGGCGGCGACGCCGAGCAGGTCGCCGCGAAGATGCGAGCCGTCAAGGGCGTGGTGGGTGCCTCGGCGCCGACGACCTGGAGGGCAGGCGACTCCTCCTTCGTCGAGGCGTTCCCGGCCATCGACGGGGCCGCTCCTGGGATCCAGGGGATCGTGGACCGCTCGAACGCGGCCTTAAGGGGCACCGACGGCACCCTCACGGGAGTCACCGCGGTCGGGCGTGACTTCGTGCACGCGCTGTTCGGCACGTTCCCTTACGTCATCGGGCTCGTGCTGCTCCTCACGCTCGTGCTTCTCACCCGGGCCTTCCGATCGATCGTGCTGGCGGTCAAGGCCGTGATCCTGAACCTGTTCTCACTGGGCGCTGCCTACGGCATCGTCGTGCTCATCTTCCAGCAGGGTCACGGATCGTCGTTGTGGGACGTCGGAGCGACCGGCGCCATCACGGCCTACGTCCCGCTGATGATCTTCGCCTTCTTGTTCGGGCTGTCCATGGACTACGAGGTCTTCATGCTGGCGCGGATGAGGGAGGCCTACGACGAGACCGGCTCGACCGACAAGGCCATCGAGCTCGGGCTGGCCCGCACCGGCAAGCTCGTCACCAGTGGTGCCCTCATCTTGATGTTCGCCTTCCTGGTGCTGTCCTCCAGCCCGGGCTTCGAGATCAAGTCCCTCGCCGTCGGCATCGCCGCCGGCATCATCTTCGATGCGACCGTCATCCGGGCCCTGCTCGTGCCAGCCCTGATGAAGCTGTTCGGCCAGGCCAACTGGTACCTGCCGGAATGGGCACGCATCGGCCTTCGCCTTCCCCCGCAGCCGGCGAGCCCCCCGGTGGTCATTGACCTCACCTCGCCCGGCCTGCCCCTGGCTGTGGAACCTGTCTGACCTCCTGACCTCGCAACGCTCAACCGACTTCCTCCCAGAAAGGTCTGCCATGACTGCAGTAACACTGGGCCTCAGCTCAGACCCCGTCCGGTTCTCCGTGGACTACCCCGACCGACCCCTGAACCGGCTCACGTCAGCCTTCCGGCTCGTCGCGGCCATCCCGGTACTCGCCGTCCTGATCGTGGTGTCCGGCGGGTTCGTCTGGTCGCGTGCCGGCCAGGACGCCATCGCCGGTGCTGGAGGACTTCTCTTTCTCGCGCCGCTGCTCATGATCGTCTTCCGGCGCAAGTACCCGCGGTGGTGGTTCGACTGGAACCTCGAGCTGCAGCGGTTCACCAGTCGGGTCGTGGTCTACCTCGCCTTGATGGACGACCGCTATCCCTCGACGGACGAGCAACAGGCTGTGCACCTTGACTACAGCTATCCCGACGTCGCGCAGGACCTCAACCGGTGGATGCCGCTGGTCAAGTGGTTCCTCGCCATCCCGCACCTGATCGCGCTGTTCTTCCTCTGGATCGCGGCGCTGGTCGTCGTCGTCGCGGCCTGGTTCGCCATCCTCTTCACCGGGCGCTTCCCGCGCGCGCTGTTCCACTTCCTGGAAGGGGTCATGCGCTGGGACCAGCGCGTCATCGCGTACGCCTTGGTGCTCACGACCGACAAGTACCCGCCGTTCAGCCTGGCTCCAGTCCCGAGCGAGCGGTGATGACGGGCTCGACGGTCACCGACGCGATCACCGAGACCAGTGGCGCGGCAGCCGTGACTGGCAGACCGTTGCGGATCCTCCGCTCCGAGGGGCTCGTACTGCTCGCAGTCGCCCTGGCGACGTTCTTCAGCCAGCTTGATGAGCCCTACTGGCTCGTGCCGCTGCTGCTGTTCGTGCCTGACCTGTTCATGGTCGGGTACGCCCGGTCGGCCCGGACCGGCGCTGCCTTGTACAACCTCGCCCACTCCTACCCGGCTCCCGCACTGCTCGGCGCGATCGCCGTCGGCAGCTCCAACCACCTGTGGGAGGCGGTGGCACTCGTGTGGGTCGCGCACATCGGGATGGACCGCGCTCTCGGCTACGGGCTGAAGTACGACGACAGCTTCACGCACACCCACCTCGGCACGATCGGCCGCTAACGGCGAACGAGGTGTACGTCCTGCACGTGCGAACGCGCGCGAGCGGCGGCGCCTCTTGCGAGGCACCGCCGCTCGGGTAGCAGAGCTGAGGTCAGGCAGGAACGCTGTCCGGCTGACGACCGGGCAGGGAGATCGTCGTGTCCGCGGGGGTGCGTCGACCGTGCA
>JAODNB010000411.1 GCA_025464795.1 Frankiales bacterium | reverse complement strand
GACGGCGTCCGCGTCCTTGTACTGCGTCGCTCCGGCGGAGCCCTTGATGCGGTGCGCGCCGGTCTTCAGCCAGGCGGTGAGCCGCGTGACCATCTCCTTCGAGGTGGCGTCGAGCGTCACGTGCGCGAGGTAGGGCAGCAGCTCGGGCAGGACCCGCCGACCGGACAGGTCGACCGTGGAGGCGGTCGACATCGCCTGCACGAGGTTCGCCCGGGTGATGCGGCCGTGGTGCTTCGCGAGCTGGCCGTTGATCGCCTCGTCGAGGGACAGCGAGCGGTAGATCGCGTTGTAGGAGAACTGGCTGTCGGCCGCGCTGAAGCCTGGGGCCGGCTTGTTGTTCCAGGACGTGAAGTAGCCCTTCGACGGGTTGATCTCGTGCGGGTGCTGCGCGAAGGGGAGCATGCCGAGCCACTCCGAGCGACCGTCGCCCCACGTGGGGAAGTCGGGGTCGACGTCCTTGGGTCGGACCGGGTCGGCGCCGGAGTTGTAGTAGGCGATGTCCTTGTCGTCGAGGTAGAGCCAGTTGAACGTGTAGGAGATCTCGCCGGCGCCCTTCATCCACGAGGTCGCGTCGTGCGTGAGCGACGGGGTGTTCCAGGCGAGGAAGCCGATCCCCGAGTCGAGCTCGTGGCCGTAGGTCGAGCGCTGGCTCGTGACCGCGACCGGCTTGCCGCCGCTGGTCGTCCAGCCCTGCACAGGTCCGTGGACCGTGTAGTAGAGCTCGTGCGTGATGACCACCGGTGCACCGGGACCGCCGGGCTTGGGCACGGCGGTCTCGGTGAAGGTGTTGTGCGTCATGGCGAGGCACGTCCCCTTGAACAGGTAGTTCTTCTGCTCGGCCGTGACGGCTCCACCGGTTGGGTTGCACAGCCGCTCGAGGCGCGTGTCGACGTTGTCGGTGCCGGCAGACGTGGCGCTCCAGGCGTAGTCGACGCCGCGGCCGAGCTCGACGATCCCGTTGGTGCCGGCGAAGGAAGCACCCGAGGCGATGAGGTTCGGTCCGTGCAGCTCCTCCTGCATGAGGATCTGCGGCGTGAAGTACCCGACCTGCGGACCGAAGACCGCCAGCGGGTGCCCGCTGACCGAGTGCTTGCCATCCACGAGCAGTGCGTTGCTGAGCGCCTTCGGGAAGGCGAGCACCGACGAGACGACCTTGAGGGCCGGGATGTTCGGAGCGGTCAGGTCGCAGTTCGGTGTGGTGCCCGTCGGGCCACCGGTCAGCGGCGCGAAGGCGTCGTCGGGCAGGGCTGTCGTGGCGGGATCGACCTTGCCAGGGATGTCGTAGTTGAAGGTCTTGTCGTGGATGGTCGTGGCCGCGATCGGGTCGTTGCGGTTGTGGAAGGACTCGAGCGTCGAACTGGCCTGCGCCTTGCCGATCTCCTTCGTGAGGTACTGCAGCAGCCGGGCGTTGCCGAGCTCGTCACCGCCGCCCTTGCCGAAGATGCCGCCGACGAGACCAGCGATCGCGATGATGTCCTTGATGGTCCACGGCTGCGGCGGTGAGCCGACGACGGCGTAGTCGCCGGGCAGCAGGGTCGGGTCAGTCTGGGTGGCGGCGATGTAGGCGTTGATCCCCGCCACGTAGCTGGTGAAGAGGTCCTGGAAGCGCTTGCCCTGCGCGCCGTAGAGGTCGTCCAGCTGGTCGAACTGCTGCTGCAGCTGGGCGTCGTTGTAGCCGGTGAGCAGCAGCTGGTCGTGGTCCATCGCCTCGTCGCTGCAGGACGGACCCAAGAACTCGGACGTGGTGCCGTGCCCGTAGTGGCGCAGGACGTCCATGATGAACAGCCGGTCCTCCGCGCCCGCGTAGCCCGCCCCGAACTCGGTCGCGCTGTCGGTGTCCCCGTAGATGTGCGGCACGTCGCTCTTGTCGCGGTAGATCGTCACCGGCACGCTGCTGCTCGGCACCTCGGTGCGCGACAGCTGGCCCGGCTTCACGCCGAACGACTCGTCGTTGAAGTAGCTGCCGAGGGTGGCGTCGGTGAGGGTCGGCGCTCCGTAGATGAGCGCGTCGTACTTCGCCTTCTGATCGACCGTACCGGCCGGTCGGGAACCGCCCGCTTCGAACGCGACGAGGTCGGTGGCGTTGTACAGGCCGTGCTCTCCCGGCGGCAGGATGGACAGCAGCTGACCGTGGGAGTAGTCGTCCTTCTGGTAGCTGGGTCCGTTCGCCCCGGCAGCCACGGCCGGGGCCATCGCCGCTCCGAAGGTGACACTGGCGGCCGTCAGGCCGGCGAGGACGGGAAGCAGGGGCGCGCGCACAGGAGCTCCGAGGGCCAGGGATGTTCTGTCTCCTCAGTGTTTCGGGCTCGTCGGGAGATCTCCTGCCCCTTCGCGATCATGGTTGTGGGACGTGAGCGGGCCTGTCGTCCGCATTCACGGATCCACAGCTCGATAATCGCCGCATGTGCGGTGTTATGGTTCCGGCATGTCCAGCTTCCGCATCTCGGACGCCGCCCAGCTGCTGGGCGTCAGTGACGACACGCTGCGGCGGTGGGCCGAGGCGGGGCGCGTTGCCACCTCGGAGGACGCGTCAGGTCGGCGCGTCATCGACGGTGCCGAGCTCGCGCGGTTCGCCATCGCACAGAGCAGCAGCGCCGTCTCGCTGGATGCCGGACCGATCGTCAGCGAGTCCTCCCGCAACCGCTTCACCGGCATCGTGACGCGGGTCGTCAAGGACACCGTCATGGCTCAGGTGGAGCTCGCCGCCGGGCCCTTCCGCGTCGTCAGCCTGATGAGCGCCGAGGCCGCCACCGAGCTCGGCCTCGAGCCAGGTGTGCTCGCCGTCGCCAGCGTCAAGTCCACCAACGTCGTCATCGAGGTCCCGGCACAACCATGACGAAGGTCCTCGTCCTCCTCGTGCTCCTCACGGCCTGCAGCTCCCACCCGCCCGCGCAGCAACGCCTGACCGTCTTCGCTGCCGCCTCCCTGTCTGGGGTGCTTCCCCGGCTCGGCAAGGACTTCGAAGCGGAGCACCCCGGGACGAAGGTCGTGATCAGCTACGCGGGCAGCACCGCTCTGGCTCGTCAGGTCATCGACGGCGCACCCGCGGACGTCTTCGCGTCGGCCAGCCCCACGGCCATGCAGCAGGTGACGGCAGCGGGTGACGCTGCCGAGCCCCGGACCTTCGCGAGCAACCTCGCGGAGATCGCAGCGCAGCCCGGCAGCCGCATCGACAGCATCGCCGATCTTGCGACGTCGAAGGTCGCCCTGTGCGACCCCTCAGTCCCCTGCGGAGCGCTGGCCCAGAAGGTGCTCGGCAAGGCGCACGTCGTGGTCAAGCCCGTCACCCTGGGCCTCGACGTGAAGAGCACCCTCGCCTACGTCACGAACGGCTCGGTGGACGCAGCGATCGTCTACGTGACAGACGTTCTCGCCGCGGGGACCAAGGTCAAGGGCATCCAGATCCCGGGAGCGGTGAACGCCAGTACGGCCTACTCGATCGCCACGGTGAGGACGTCCAGGACGCCCACCCTGGCGAGGGCCTTCGAGGACCTGGTCCTGTCGGAGGCGGGCAAGGCCGTGCTGGCCGCCGCGGGCTTTCGAGCGCCGTGAGGCAGAGCAGGCCCTGGGCCCTTCTGGCGCCCGCCGCTCTGGGCCTGGTGTTCCTGCTGGCACCGCTCGCCGGCCTGCTCGCCCGAACGCCCTGGTCCCGGCTCCCGGAGCTGCTCTCGGACCCCGCCCTGCTTCAGGCACTCCGGCTGTCCCTGACCTCCGCCACCCTCGCCACGCTGCTCTCGCTCCTCATCGGGGTGCCCCTCGCCTGGGTGCTCGCCCGAGTGCCCTTCCCCGGCCGTCGGCTCGTGCGCGCCCTGGTCACCCTCCCCCTCGTGCTTCCCCCGGTCGTCGGTGGTGTCGGGCTGCTCTACGCCTTCGGCCAGAGCGGCCTGTTCGGCCCTGCGCTCCACGGCCTCGGGGTCTCGTTGTCCTTCAGCACTGCAGGGGTCGTCCTCGCCGAGGCCTTCGTCGCCATGCCCTTCCTCGTCGTCACGGTGGAGGGCGCGCTGTCCTCGACAGACCAGCGGTACGAGGAGGCAGCCGCCACCTTGGGCGCCGGCGGCTGGACGACGTTCCGCCGGGTCACCCTCCCCTTGGTCGCGCCGTCTGTAGCTGCGGGCGCCGTGCTGTCCTTCGCCCGCGCCCTCGGCGAGTTCGGCGCGACGATCACCTTCGCCGGCAACCTGCCCGGCACCACGCAGACGATGCCGATAGCGGTCTACGTCGCCCTAGAGAGCAACCCCGAGGCCGCCGTTGCCCTGGCGCTCGTCCTGCTCGGAGTCAGCGTGCTGGTGCTGCTCGCCCTGCGGGACCGGTGGGTCCGGCCGTGACACTCGAGGCGCAGCTCGTGCTGGCGCGGCCGGACTTCTCCCTCGACGTGCACATCAGGGCTGGTGCCGGGGAGGTCGTCGTCGTCCTGGGACCCAACGGGGCCGGCAAGAGCACCCTGCTCAGGGCACTCGCGGGACTCGTCCCCCTGGATCGCGGCCGCATCACCCTCAACGGGGTCGCCCTGCACGAGCGCGCACCGCAGGCCAGGGACATCGGCGTCGTCTTCCAGGACTACCGCCTCTTCCCCCACCTCAGCGCCCGCGAGAACGTCGCCTTTCCCCTTCGCAGCAAGGGAAGGAGCAGAGCCGCAGCGCGTGCGGAGGCAGCCGCCTGGCTCGAGGAGGTCGGCCTGCAGGGCCTGGAAGACCGCAAGCCCAGCGCCCTCTCGGGGGGGCAGGCTCAGCGTGTCGCCCTCGCCCGAGCACTGTGCGGCGACCCGCGGCTGCTGCTCCTCGACGAACCGCTTGCGGCCCTCGACGTCGGCACCCGGGGCGACGTGCGGTCAGCGCTGCAACGGCAGCTCGAGTCCTTCGAAGGGCCTACCCTGCTGGTCACCCACGACCCGCTCGACGCGCTGTCACTGGCCGACCGCATCCTCGTCCTCGAGGACGGGCGCGTCGTGCAGGACGCTCCGCCGGCCCAGGTCGTGAGCAGACCAGCGACCCCGTACGTCGCGAGGATCGCAGGCCTCAACCTGGTCCGTGGTACGGCGGTGGACGGGGTCATCAACGGCCAGCTCGTCAGCGCGGAGCGGCTCAGTGGTCCGGTGCACGCAGTCATCCGGCCCAGCGCGATCCTGCTGCACGGCTCCCGACCCGAGGGATCCAGCGCCCGCAACGTGCTCGCGTGCAGCATCGTCGGGATGGAAGCGCTGGGCGACCGCGTCCGCGTCAGCCTGACGGGTCCGCCTCAGCTCGTCGCCGACGTGACCGCGGCAGCGGTGGCCGAGCTGCGGCTGAGGGAGGGGCAGCAGGTCTGGGCCAGCATCAAGGCCACCGAGGTCGAGGCCTATCCCGTATGAGTCCCGTATGAACCGGTATGTCCGAAGCCGCGGCGGGTGGCACGTTTCCGGGCTGTAAAGCCTTGACGTTCACCCGCGTGCGCAACGGCGTGTCGCGCGCATCACATCGGGGTGCGGGACGAATCTTGTTCATCGGGTGTTGTTCCGCGCACAGGTGGAACAACACCTGCACAGCGACGACAGGAGTCCTCATGACCACGACGACCGCACCCCTCATCGCCGACGTTGCTGTGCCGCTGACGAACCAGGACCGCTGCGACCGCTGCTCCTCGCAGGCCTACGTCCGGGCAACGCTCCCCAGCGGTTTCGACCTGCTCTTCTGCGGTCACCACGCGCACGACTACCGCCCGTCTCTCGTCGAGGCCGGCGCCACGTTCTACGACGAGACCTCGCGTCTCACGGCCAAGGACCTCGCTGCGGTCGAGTAGCCGGGAATGTGCTCGCTCCGACCGGGTTGTCAGAGAGAGGATCACTCTCTGACTGCCTGAGGAGCCGCCACCGTGACCGCGATCGACGACCCATCTGCGAAGACGGCGGTGGGGCTCCGGTCCGAACGGGGTCCGGTGCTCGGCGCGATCATGCTCACGACCGCGCTCATCGCCCTGGACAGCACGATCGTCGCGACGGCGGTACCGAGCATCGTCAAGGACGTCGGCGGCTTCAGCCAGTTCCCCTGGTTGTTCAGCATCTACCTGCTCACCCAGGCAGTGACCGTGCCGATCTACGGCAAGCTCTCCGACGTCGTGGGACGCAAGCCGATGCTCACCTTCGGCGTCGCCGTCTTCGTGCTCGGCTCACTGCTCTGCGGCATCGCCTGGTCGATGCCTGCCCTGATCATCGCCCGCGCCGTTCAGGGCGTGGGTGCGGGTGCGGTCCAGCCCATCGGCCTCACGATCATCGGTGACCTCTACAGCGTCCAGGAGCGGGCTCGGGTCCAGGGCTACATCGCGTCCGTCTGGGGTGCAGCGTCCGTCCTCGGACCGCTGACCGGCGGCCTGTTCTCGGAGTACGTGAGCTGGCGCTGGATCTTCTTCATCAACCTCCCGCTCGGTGCACTCGCCCTGGTCGTGCTGCGACGCAGGTTCGTCGAGAAGGTCGAGCACCGCGAGCACCGCATCGACTACTCCGGTGCGGCGCTGCTGACGGTGGGCTGCTCCTTGCTGATCCTCGGGCTGCTCGAGGGCGGAACGGCCTGGGCGTGGCGGTCCGCGACCAGCGCACTCGTGCTCGGTGGAGCGGTCGTGGCCCTCGGCCTGTTCCTGCGCATCGAGCAACGAGCCGCCGAGCCGGTGCTCCCCCTGTGGGTCTTCCGACGGCGCATCCTCATCGGCGGCAACCTCACCTCTCTCGGGGTCGGCGCGATGCTGATCGGCCTCAGCTCCTACGTCCCCGCCTTCGTACAAGGAGTCCTCGGCAAGGGAGCCATCGAAGCGGGACTGGCACTGGGGGCCCTCACGATCGGGTGGCCGATCGCCGCCTCCCTTTCCGGTCGGGTCTACATGCGGATCGGTTTCCGGGACACCGCGCTCATCGGCATCGCGTTCGCGATCGTCGGAACCGTTCTCACTGCTCTGCTGCCTCAGTCCGCGTCGATCTGGCAGGTGGCGGGAGCCCTCTTCATCACCGGCCTCGGCATGGGCTTGTGCTCGAGCCCCACCGTCGTCGCGATCCAGTCGGTCGTCGGGTGGGAGCGCCGCGGTGTAGTCACAGGCACCAACATGTTCTCCCGTGCCATGGGGTCCGCCGTGGGGGCCGCGGTCTTCGGTGCGATCGCGAACGCCACCTTGATCTCCCGCTACGAGAACGCACCCGCGAGCCTCACGGACCTGCCGCGGAGCGTGGACGGCACGACGCAGGCGCTCGCCCATCCGGGCCCGGTCGCGACGTACGCCCGGACGTCGCTGTACGACGCCTCGCACCACGTCTTCCTGGCGCTCGCCATCACCGTGGCCCTGGTGGCAGTGGCGATAGCGATGATGCCTCGGAAGGCGACCGAGCTCGCCTTCGACTGACCCCAGTGATCAGCGACCCGTGAAGCGCGCCTCGCGGCGCTCCAAGAACGAGCTGACTCCCTCTGCTGCATCCTCGCTGCCGATGAGCTCGGTGAGCACCTGGACCAAGTGCTCCTTCGCCGGTCCCTCCAACGCGGACCGCTGCGCGATGCGCGCGTTTGCCAGTGTCCCGTAGACCCCCAGCGGCGCCTGTACGGAGATGAGCCGGGCGATCTCGACAGCCCGCGCCAGCTGCTGGCCCGCGGGCACGACCTCCTGGACCAGCCCGATGCGATGCGCCTCCGCCGCCCCGAACTCCTCACCGGTGAGGATCCAACGCATCGCGTTGCCCCAACCCAGCTGCAGCGGGGCGCGCAGGGTCGCACCGCCGAAGGGCAGGATGCCCCGGCCGATCTCGAGCTGCCGGAAGCGGACGTCATCGGCGGCGACCACGATGTCTGACGCGAGGGCGAGCTCGATGGCCAGGGTGAAGGCGATGCCTTGCACGGCCAGAAGCACGGGCTTGGTGACGGGCTTCTTCCACAACCCGAAAGGGTCGTGCTCCCCTGTGCCGGCGAGGGCACCAGGACCGCCCTCGACCACCGCCGGAAACACCTCTGCGAGGTCCAGGCCGGCGGAGAAGTGGTCGCCGTGTCCGTAGAGGACCCCCACGCGCAGCGACGGGTCCGCTTCGAGCTGGTCGTACGCCGCACCGACCTCAGCGATCGTCGCCAGGTCCCAGGCGTTCCGCTTGTCGGGCCGGTTGACCCCGATCAGCAGGACGTGGTCGTCGTGCTCGACCGTAACGCTCACTCGGCCCTCCTCAAGGGTGAGAAGGGCCGAGCGTAGAGCGTCTGCGGAGCTAGGCCGCGCGGAGCGCCCAACCGCGGTCACGGACGTTGCGGAACAGGTCCATGCCGGTCTTGGCGCGCAGGCGGCAGAGCTGGACGTCCACGCGGCGCGAGGGCGCCGTGTCTCCCCAGCAGACCCAGTGCAGCTGGTCGCGCGACCACACCTTCCGGGGCGCCCCGAGGAACAGCGCGAGCAGCTCGACCTGCCGCGGTGACAGGTCGAGGGGCTCGCCGTCCAAGGTGACGACGTAGCCGGCCAGGTCGACCACGAGGCCGCCGATGCTGAGCGGTCCGGCCAGGTTCAGGCCCGCGTCAGCGGCGCGGCTGGTGAAGTCCCGCCCGGTACCGGCGACAGAGCCGATCGAACGCAGCATCGGGGCAGGGGTGGAACGGTGCGTCGGCATGGTGGCCGGTGCGGGGTAGGCCATGAGAGTCCTCCGGGGTGTCCGTGGCGTTCCTCAGACGCTAGGAAGCCCTGGTTCCCTCCAGGTGACCCACGTGTTTCCAGCGGGTTCCGAGGAGCGCACATCTTCGCCGGCCGAGCGGCAGCAGGTGGCGATGTGCCGCAGGTCACGCCGATGTCCGGGACGATCGGCGTCGTGTTCGCCTCTAGCGACGGCGCTTCTTGGTGCTCGTCCCGAAGATCGACCGCGTGATCTCCCGGCCAGCAGCGGAGGCGGCTGACCGGGCGAAGGACTTGAAGACACTGGAACCGAGCACGCCGGCCAGGACGCCACCGGCCGCGGCAGCCGCCTCGCCCTTGTGGTCGTCCTCCCGCTTCTCGGCAGGTGCGGCTGCGGGGGCCTGCTCGGCAGGCGGAGCCACCTTCGCGAGGAGCTTCTCGTACGCCGACTCGCGGTCGACCGCTGTCGCGTAGGTGGCGTGCAGCGGGGAGGCGTTGACCAGGGCCGTCTGCTGCGCCGGGTCGAGCTGTGCCATGAGAGAGGCCGGTGGGCGCATCCGGGTCCACGCGACGGGGGTAGGCGCACCGTTCTCCGACAAGATGGTGACGACCGCCTCGCCGATCCCGAGGTTCTGCAGCAGCTCCCCGAGGTCCTTGTAGACCTCGCTCTTCGGGAAGGTGCCCACGGTCGCCTTCAGGGCCTTGGCGTCGTCCGGGGTGAAGGCCCGCAGGGCGTGCTGGACGCGGTTGCCCAGCTGCGCCAGCACGTCCGCCGGAACGTCCTTGGGGGTCTGCGTCACGAAGAACACCCCGACGCCCTTGGACCGGATGAGCCGGACCGTCTGGGCGATCGCGTCCAGGAAAGCCTTGGAGGCGCCGTCGAAGAGCAGGTGCGCCTCGTCGAAGAAGAAGACCAGCTTCGGCTTGTCGACGTCCCCCATCTCCGGCAGGTCGTGGAACAGGTCGGCCAGCAGCCACATGAGGAAGGTCGAGAACAGCTGCGGGGAGGCTTGCAGGCCCTGCAGCTCCATGATGGACAGCACGCCCTTGCCGTCCGGGGTGAGGCGCATCAGGTCGTGGGTGTCGAACTCCGGCTCGCCGAAGAAGACGTCGCCCCCGTTGTCCTCGAGCCCGATCAGCTCGCGCAGGATCACTCCTGCCGTCGCGGACGACAGCCCACCGAGCTCGGTCAGGTCGGCCTTGCCCTCGTCGCTGGTCAGGTGCGAGATCACAGCCCGCAGGTCCTTGAGGTCCAGTAGCGGCAGCCCAGCCTTGTCGGCGAAGTGGAAGACCAGCCCCAGCGAGCTCTCCTGGGTCTCGTTGAGACCCAGGACCTTGCTGAGCAGAAGGGGGCCGAACGAGGTCATGGTCGCCCGTACAGGAGTGCCCGTCCCGCCTTGCCCACCCAGGTTGTAGAACTCGGCAGGGAAGCCCTTGGGTGCCCAGTCGGTCGCCGTGTCCTTCGCGCGGGTGGTGATGCGGTCGCTCGGGACACCGGGCGCAGCCATCCCGCTGACGTCACCTTTGATGTCGGCCAGGAAGACCGGAACGCCCGCCTCGCTCAGCTGCTCGGCGATCAGCTGGAGGGTCTTCGTCTTGCCGGTACCGGTGGCCCCGGAGACCAGGCCGTGCCGGTTCAGCATGGACAGCGGCATCCGGATCCGAGCCTCGGGGTGCGCCTCGTTGTCGAGGACCAGGGCTCCGAGCTCGAGGGCCGGTCCGTCGAAGGCGTAGGCCTTGCCGAGCTTGTCTGCGATGTCGTTCATGGTCCGGACCCTAACGCCCGTAGTGTGGGCGCTGTGACTGACCGCCTGGTGTGGATCGACTGCGAGATGACCGGCCTCGACCTCGGCTCCGACCTGCTCATCGAGATCGCTGCCTTGGTCACGGACTCCGACCTCAACGTCCTCGGAGACGGCATCGACATCGTGATCGGGGCGACCCGAGAGGAGCTCGACCGGATGCCCGAGGTGGTCCGCGAGATGCACGCGACGTCTGGCCTCACCGACGAGGTGCTTGCGTCGACGGTGACGGTCCGCGACGCCGAGCTCGCAGTCCTGGACTTCCTCAAGGAGCACGTCGAGCCGGGCAAGGCGCCGCTGTGCGGCAACTCGATCGGCACTGACCGCGGCTTCATCGCCCGCGACATGCGGGAGCTCGAGGAGTTCCTGCACTACCGGATGGTGGACGTCTCCTCGGTGAAGGAGCTCTCGCGTCGCTGGTATCCCCGCGCCTACTTCAACTCCCCCAAGAAGGCCGGGGGTCACCGAGCCCTGGCGGACATCCTCGAGTCGGTCAAGGAGCTGAAGTACTACAGGTCCACCGTGTTCGTCCCGCCGCCCGGGCCGACCTCGGACGAAGCCGCAGCAGCAGCTGCGGCACTCCAGGCCGAGGACCGCTAGACTTCTCGCCGCACCATGGTGGGTGTAGCTCAGCTGGCAGAGCACCGGGTTGTGATCCCGGTTGTCGCGGGTTCGACCCCCGTCACTCACCCCAGGAAAGCTGCAGGTCAGGGGCCCTTTTCGGGTCCCTGACGTGTTTCGGCAGGCGCCTCGTTTCAAGATCATGGGGCAGCCATGGGGCAAAACCTGGACTTCGCTGGGCCGCGGAGGCCCTCGGCGGACCGTTCTGGACCTGACCAGACCGGCCGTTCTGCGGCCCTGGTGCGCCGTACTGGTGCGGTCCTCGCACCAGCCTCTGGTGCGCTTTCCATGCGCTTTCTGGTGCGCCTTGTCGGCACGGTCTCGCCATGAGCTGGGTGGAGACGCTGCCGAACGGGCGACACCGGGCGGTCTACCGGGACCCCGAGGGCCGCAAGCTGTCCAAGACCTTCGACAAGAAGGCTGATGCCAAGAAGTGGATCGCCGGCGCGGACTCCGACCAGGCCCGCGGGCAGTGGATCGACCCCCGCGGCGGGGCGATGCTGTTCGGCGACTGGGCGGCGTTGTGGTTCACCGCCCGCACCGTCCGGCCGACCACCGCGGCGAGCGACCTCGGCCGGTACGACAACCACCTCAAGCCGGCCTTCGGCGAGCTGGCCTTGAAGGACCTCAGCCCATTGCGCATCCGGGCGTTCGTCGCCTCCCTGTCGACCCGGCGGGCACCGGCGACGGTCCGGCACGTGCACGCCTTGCTGTCCACGATGCTCAGCGACGCCGTCACCGAAGGCCTGCTGCTGAGCAACCCCTGCCGCGCGACCAAGCTCCCTCAGGCACCCCGGTACGAGGGGGTGTTCCTGTCCCCCGCGCAGCTCGAGGTCCTGGTCGAGGCTGTCGACCCTGCGTACCGCTGCCTCGTCCTGACCGCCGCTGGCACGGGGATGCGCTGGGGTGAGCTGACCGGCCTGCGCCGTGACCGGCTGGACCTGCTGCGGCGTCGACTCCGCATCGACCAGACACTCGTCGACATCAACGGACAGCTCAGCATCGGACAGCCCAAGACCCGCGGATCGGCACGGACCCTGTCGCTACCCGAGCTGGTGGTCCAGGCACTGGCGGCGCACCTCGTGGGGCACTCCTCAGAGCTGGTGTTCACCAGCCCAGACGGGCAGCCGCTGCGGCGCGGCAACTTCTACCACCGGGTGTGGGTGCCGGGGGTTCGGGCTGCCGGATTGGTGCCGCCTCCGCGCTTCCACGACCTCAGGCATACCCATGTGTCGCTGCTCATCGCTGCGGGTGTGCCGATCAAGGCGATCCAGGAGCGGCTCGGGCACGCGTCGATCGTGATGACGATGGACAGGTACGGGCACTTGCTGGAGTCGGTGGATGAGGAGCTGCTGCTCGCTCTAGATGCGCGGCTTCCGCGCTCGGCTGGCGGACTTTCGTCGTCACCATTGGTTGGTGGCTAACGGCACTTCTCGTTCGCATGCCAATCAGCCGCGTCCCCCCCGATGG
>JAODNB010000398.1 GCA_025464795.1 Frankiales bacterium | reverse complement strand
GGTTGGTGCCGAGCTGCAGCTCGAAGCCCTGCCTCGTGCGCATGAGCGGGGTGGCCATGACGCCGGCGTTGTTGATGAGCAGGTCGAGGCGAGGGAGCCGGTTCGCGATGAGGGGAGCCGCGGCGCGCACGCTGTCGAGGTCGGACAGGTCGAGGGGGATCAGGTCGCAGTCGGCGCCCGCCGCGCTGAGGGCGGCATGTCCCTTGTCCAGGTCTCGGACTGCACCCACCACCTCGCACCCGACCGACTGCAGGGCGCGGACGGTCTCGACACCCAGGCAGGCAGAGGCGCCGGAGATCAGGCAGGTCTTCCCCGTGAGGTCGACGCCCGCGAGGACGTCGTCGGTGGTGGACTCAGCGTCGAAGGTCATCTCGGTCAGACGACGGGGACGCCGGGGACGACGGTGCCGGCCGGCAGCGAGATCGACTTGCTCTCGAGGTAGGCGGCCAGACCCTCAGGACCGCACTCGCGGCCCAGGCCCGACTGCTTGAACCCGCCGAACGGCGCGGCGAACTCGAGGGCGAAGGCGTTGACCGTGTAGGTGCCCGTGCGCACCTTGCGGGCCACGTCGATGCCGGTCGCGACGTCGGCCGTGAAGACCGACCCGGACAGGCCGAAGTCGCTGTTGTTGGCGATCCGGATCGCGTCCTCGGGGGTGTCGTAGGCCAGGACGGAGACGACCGGTCCGAACACCTCCTCCTGAGCGATGGTGGAGTTCTCGTCGACGTCCACGACCAGCGTCGGCTCGACGTACCAGCCCTTGCTCTGCGAGCTGGGACGGCCGCCTCCGACCGCGATCTTGCCGCCCTCCTTCTGCGCGATGGCGATGTAGCTCTCCACGCGGTCGCGCTGACGGCTCGCGACGAGCGGGCCGATCTGGGTCGCGGGGTCCATCGGGTCGCCCACCACCTGCGACGCGGTGAACTCCGACAAGGCGTCGACCGTCTCGGAGTACTTGTCGCGGCTGACCAGGATGCGGGTCTGCGCGACACACGCCTGGCCGTTGTTCATGAAGCCGGAGCCGAGCGCCTGGGGGACGGCCACGCTGAGGTCGGCGTCGGGCAGGAAGATCGACGCGCTCTTGCCACCGAGCTCGAGGGTCACGCGCTTGAGGTTCGCGCCGGCAGCGGCGGCGATGATCTTGCCCGCAGCGGTCGAGCCCGTGAAGCCGATCTTGTCGATGCCGGGGTGGCTCACGAGGTAGGCGCCCGTCTCGCGACCGGCGACGACGATGTTCAGCACGCCCTTCGGCAACCCGATCTTCTCGCAGGCCTCGGCGAGCAGGTACGCGTCGAGGGGAGTCTCGGGCGACGGCTTGAGGACGACCGTGCAGCCGGCGAGGAACGCGGGGCCGAGCTTGAGCACGGTCGTGAACAGCGGGACGTTCCAAGGCACGATCGCGGCGACCACGCCGACGGGCTCGCGGCGAACCAGCGCGGGGCCCATGATCCCGTTGCGGACCTCCTCGAAGTTGTACGTGCCGGCCAGGCCGGCGTAGTAGTCGAGGACCATGGTGCTCGCGTAGATCTGGCCCATCTGCGAGAAGCTGAACGGCGAGCCCATCTCGGTGCTGATGACCCCGGCCCAGTGGTCCATGTTGCCGAGGATCTCGGCGCTGAGGGCCTGCAGGTAGCCCGCGCGCTCCGCCGGTGTCAGGCCCGGCCACGGACCGCTGTCGAACGCCTCCCGGGCCGCCGCGACGGCGCGGTCGATGTCGGCGGGAGTGCCGTCCGGGACGCGGGCGATGACCTCTTCGGTGTGGGGGCTGATGACCTCGATGAGGTCCGTGCCCGAAGAGGCGATGAACTCGCCGCCGACCCAGATGTGCTCGCGTGTCTCCACCGGTGCCAAACCCTTCGTCTGCGGGCTCCGCTGCCCGACCACCGCAGTATGGAACACGTTCTAGAAATGTGCCAGGGCCTCACTGCTCGGCGGCGGCCTTGAGCTGGTGCAGCATCGTCTCCGGACTGCCGCCGCGGGGCGCGATGAAGACGCCCTCGGCCTCGGCGAGCAGGACGCCGTCGAGGTAGGACCTCCCCCAGGCGATCACCTTGCGTCCGCTCACGGAGGCGACCCCGGCTTCGTAGTCGATGCGGCGGTTGAGCGGGGTGCCTCCGAGCAGCTTGACCGTCAGGGTCCCGGTGAAGCCGGCGATGCCCGAAGCGGCTTGCGCGACCCCGAGGAGGTCATCGAAGGCGGCGATGACGTAACCGCCGTGCACGAGCCCTGGCGGTCCCTCGAAGGTCTCGTCGTAGGTGGCGTGGCCGCGGGTCGCGTCCCCCTCGAACTCGAGCTCCAATGGTGCTGCGTGGGCGTTGGAGCGACCGCTGAGGGGACTGCGCTCGAACAGCGAGTTGTCGATGGGCGCGCGGTGCAGGCCCACGTCGCGGATGTCCGGCAGCGCCGCGAAGGCCTTGCGCGCGTCGGCGAGCAGGTCCTCCGCGCGGGTCAGGTCCTCCTCGGATGCCGCTTCGACGTCGTGCATGAGGACGTCAGCGATGAGCCCGCGGACCTGGTCGGCGAGGGCGTGCTTGCGCACCCGTCGGGGGGAGGGGGGCGGGTCCTGGGGGAACCAGCGCTCGCGTGCGGTCACCGGGCGGCGAGCAGCTCGCCGAGCTGCTCCAGCTGGCGCTGGGCACCGCCGAGCGAGAGCTCCACGACCTTGCCGATGAGGAACCACTTGTGGAGCTCGTAGCTGACGTCGACGCCCAGGCCGCCGTGGAGGTGGACGGCCTTGCTGACGACGCGCTGCAGCCCGTCGGCGCCCCAGAAGGCCGCGATCGCCGTCTGCTCGGCCGCATCGAGGCCCTGGTCGAGGCGCCAGATCGCCTGCTGCGCCGTCAGTCTCATCGACTCGACGTCGATCCAGCAGTCCGCGATCTGGTACGTGATCGTCTGGAAGGTGGCGAGCGGTCGGCCGAACTGCTCGCGCGTCGAGACGTGCTTCGCGGCGATCTGCAGTGAA
>JAODNB010000384.1 GCA_025464795.1 Frankiales bacterium | reverse complement strand
GGGCTCACGGCGGCGCAGCTCACGCGACTGCGGCAGTCTTCCCCGCGGGCGTGTGCGACTGGTCGCGCAAGGGCGTGGGCCAGCAGCCCGTCGTGCCGTGGCAGACCTACCAGGACGCTGCCGGACGGGTGGTCTACGGCGGGACCCGCATGGGCGTCGTCCCCCACTCGGCGTTCTAAGGCACTACTCTGCGTGACGACTCGATTCCACAAGCTGCAGGAGCCGTCACCATGAAGTCACGTGCGCTCGCTGGCGGGACCCTCGCCGCCCTGGGGATGGCTCTCGTCCTCGGCACGGTTGCCCCGGCTGCTGCAGCTCCGGGCGACGTCGGACTCGGCACCGCGGGTGCCTTCGGGGTGCTGGCGGGGACGGCCGTGACCAACACGGGCCCGTCGCTGATCGCCGGGGACCTCGGCGTCAGCCCGGGGAGCGCCGTCACCGGCTTCCCGCCGGGCCTGGTCCTGGGGGTGACGCACAGCGCCGACGCTGCCGCCCAGCAGGCACAGGCCGATGTCACGACGGCCTACAACGACGCGGCTGGTCGAGCGACGTCGTCCGCGATCACGGCTGACCTCGGCGGCAGGACGCTGACGCCGGGCGTCTACACCGGGCCGACCTGGCCCTCACGGGGACCCTCACCCTCGACGCCATGGGCGACCCGAACGCCGTCTTCGTCTTCCAGAGCGCCAGCACCCTCATCACAGCGTCGGCCAGCCACGTCGTGCTCGTGAACGGCGCCAGCGCGTGCTCGGTCTTCTGGCAGGTCGGGAGCTCGGCGACGTTCGGGACCAACAGCACCTTCCTCGGAACGGTGCTCGCCCTGACCTCCGTCACCGCCAACACCGGCTTGTCCGTCAGCGGTCGCCTGCTCGCACGCAACGGGGCCGTCACCCTGGACACCACGACCTTGACCCTCCCGTCGTGCGCGGCGCCGCCGGCCTCGGCCTCCCCGTCGGCATCGTCCTCGGTCTCACCGTCCCCGTCGGCATCCGCCTCTCAGTCCGCCTCTGCCTCCACGTCGGCGTCGCCCTCGCGCTCTGCCACCGCGTCGCCCAGTGCCACGCCCAGGCGCAGCCCCACTGCTTCCCCGTCCGCCATCGCTCCGCGGCCGTCGTCTTCGGCATCGGGAACGGGCCAGGTCGGTGGCGGTCCCACGGCTCCCGTTCCGACCGTCGCGGCAGCTGCGACGGTCGTGCCCTCACCGGCGACCGGCCCCTCGGCGCCTGTCACGGGATCGGCGGTGACAGGCCTTCCTCGGACCGGCGCCCCCGTTGCCGACACTCTCGAGATCGGGCTGGTGCTGCTGGCCGTGGGCGGGGCGCTGTGCCTGTCCACCACCCGTCGGCCCCGGCGTCACTGAACGGGCAGCTGCCACCCCCCGCCGGAGCGCTAGCGTCGGACCATGGCCCGCACCTATGACCTCGTCCTGCACGGAGCGACCGGCTTCGTCGGCAAGCTGACCGCCGCCCACCTCGCCGCTCACGGCGGCGGGGCCCGGATCGCCCTGTCCGGGCGCTCGATCCCGAAGCTGCAGCAGCTGAAGCTCACCCTCGGCGTGGACTGGCCGGTGCTGGAGGTCGATGCCGCCTCGCCGACAGACGTCGCCTCGTTGGCCGGCTCGACCGTCGCGGTGGCCACGACGGTCGGTCCGTACATCAAGTACGGGATGCCGCTGCTGATGGCCTGCGCCGAAGCAGGCACCTCCTACGCGGACCTGACCGGTGAGGTGCTGTTCGTCCGCGACGCGCACACCGAGGCGCACAAGATCGCCCACGACTCGGGCGCCCGGATCGTGAACTCCGCCGGGTTCGACTCGATCCCGTCAGACCTCGGCGTGTGGATGCTCGCCCAAGCCGCAGCCGCCGACGGCGAGGGAACGCTCGAGGAGACGGTGCTGCTGGTGGCCTCCATGAAGGGCGGCGTGAGCGGCGGGACCATCGACTCGCTGCGCACGATGATCGACGCGGTGAAGGCCGACAGCTCGCTGCGCTCGGTGCTCGCCGACCCGCACGCGCTCTCACCGGACCGCGCGCTGGAGACCTCGTCCGAGCGGGACGTGGTGACCCCGACGCGCGACCCCCTCCTCGGTCAGTGGGTCGCTCCGTTCGTGATGGCTCCCTACAACACCCGCGTCGTGCGGCGCAGCAACGCTCTGCTGGGTCACGCCTATGGGCCGGGCTTCACCTACCGCGAGGTGATGGGTGTCGGCTCGTCGGTGCTGGCTCCCGTCCTGGCCGGCGGCGTGACGGCCGGCGTGGGGATCCTGGCCGCGGGCATGGCGCTGCCCGGTTCGCGGCAGCTGCTGGACCGGGTGCTGCCCAAGCCCGGGACCGGGCCGTCGGAGAAGCTGCAGCGCGAGGGCCACTTCACGGTGGAGGTCCACACGCGCACCTCGACGGGTGCGCGCTACGTCGCGACGGTGGCGGCGAAGGGCGACCCGGGCTACGCGGCAACAGCGGTGATGCTGGGCGAGAGCGGGCTGTGCCTGGGCACCGACCCGCTCTCGTCCGAAGGTGGCGTGCTGACGCCGGCTGTCGCGATGGGTCAGTCGCTGGTGGACCGGCTTCGCGCGGCCGGGTTCACCATGTCGGTGTCCAGGGCCTGAGGAGGCGTCCCCTCGCCGAACGGACTGCCGCCGAGCTCCTCGCGGCGGTGTGCGGTGAACCAGCCCGAGGTGTCCGGGCCGAGCGGGACGATCTGCGTGGGGTTCACGTCCTTCTGCACGACGTAGTAGTGCTGCTTGATGTGCTCGAAGTCCACGGTGTCGCCGAACCCCGGCGTCTGGAACAGGTCCCGCGCGTAGGCCCACAGCACCGGCATCTCGCTGAGCTTCGAGCGGTTGCACTTGAAGTGCGAGTGGTAGACGGAGTCGAAGCGCACGAGCGTCGTGAACAGGCGAACGTCGGCCTCGGTGATCGTGTCGCCCATGAGGAAGCGCTGGGTCGCCAGTCGCTCGCTGAGCCAGTCGAGGCGGTCGAACAGCCGGTGGTAGGCCTTGTCGTACGCGTCCTGGTCGCCGGCGAAGCCGCACCGGTAGACGCCGTTGTTCACGTCCCGGAACACCAGGTCCATCACCTCGTCCATCTCCTCACGCAAGTGGACCGGGTACAGGTCCGGAGCGCCCGGGCGGTGGAACGCCGACCAGTCGGTGGACATCTCGAGCGTCATGCTGGGGTAGTCGTTGCTCACGACCTTTCCCGTCGCGATCTCGACGAGAGCAGGAACCGTGACGCCGCGGTCGTAGTCGGGATCGCGGGCGAGGAAGGCCGCCTCGAGGCGAGGGATCTTGAGCACCGGATCCACGCCGCCAGGGTCGAGGTCGAACGTCCAGCTGCGCTCGTCGTGGACCGGGCCGCAGACGCCCATGGACAGCGCGTCCTCCAGCCCGAGCAGGCGACGGACCACGATGGCCCGGCTGGCCCACGGACAGGCTCGCGACACCACCAACCGGTAGCGCCCCGGCTCCGGGACGATGTCGTCGTGCAGGTACCGGGTGTCGCGGGTGAACTCACCGCTCTCGCTCACGTAGGCCATAGCCGGATCCCTACCCACGATGATGGCTTGGTGACCTCCTTCCCGGGCAGGTGAACGGTCAGGACCCATCTGTGGAGGGGAGCGTTGGATGATCGGTCTGCTGACCGACCGGTACGAGCTGACGATGCTGTCAGCGTTCCTCGAGGACGGCAGGGCCCAGGCGCCGGCCGTGTACGAGTGCTTCGCGCGACAGCTGCCCCAGGGACGGCGGTACGGGGTGGTCGCTGGACTCGGCCGGCTGCTCGCGCTGCTGGAGGACTTCCGGTTCGACG
>JAODNB010000352.1 GCA_025464795.1 Frankiales bacterium | reverse complement strand
GCCGCCTGGGCGATCTTGGCGGCCTGCTGGACGGTCGCCTGGTGCGGTGCGGCGAGCGAGGCGATGTAGCCGGAGCCCTTGTCATCGATGGACTGGATCTGCAACGAGTCGACGGTGAGGCCCAGGTGGCCCATCTCGACCTTGCTCGCGTCCAGGACGTTCTCCGCCAGCGTCTGCCGCTCACGGATGATGCTCTCCACCGTCATGGAGCCGACGATGCTGCGCAGGTGCCCGGCGAAGATCTGCCCCGCGAGCGCGTCCATGTGGTCCTGGTCGTCCAGGAAGCGCTGCGCCGCCGCGGCGATGCTCGCGCTGTCGCTGCCGACCTTGAAGGCGATGACCGCCTTGACGAGCAACGTGATGCCCTGCTGCGTCACGCAGTCGTCGGTGACGACGGCCTCGCGCATCGCGAGCGACAGGAAGTTCGCCTTGCGGAACACGGGCGCGACGAACGCACCGTGACCGGCGACGATCTTGAAGGGCAGGGTGCTGTCACCCGACTTCTTCTGCTTGCCACCCGAGATGAGCATCGCCTCGTTGGGTGACGGGACCTGGTAGAAGAACACGGGAAGCCTTCCTAGGCGATCCACGGCTCCACGTCGACAGTGCGGTCGCCGCGATGGTGGACAACCAGGACCCTAGAGCCGACCGGGATCTCTTCGCGCCCGAGGGCGAAGTAGCGCTCCCGCATCCCGTCGACGACGATGCTCACCTCACCGGGGTCGTTGCCGCCCTCAATGCGCACGACGACGTCGCCGACCTTGCCGACGAGCTCTTCCTCCATGCTCGTCAGGCTAGGCGGGTTCGGGCGAGAGCTCTCCACCAGTTGGACGATCTGCCGCTCGTTGCGAAGATCCGAGCCGTCGGATCACGACGAGAGGTGGATCACGTAGGGGTCGCTCTCAGGCGAGGGCGAGGCCGGCGCCGAGCAGGGCACCGAAGACGAGCTGCAGCTTGCCGGTGGCCTGGAGGACCGCCACCAGGTCGCGGCCGACGGCACCGCCGCGGATCAGCTTCAGTGGCGCGACCGCCAGTGGAAGTGCCAGCAGAGCGAGCAGCGCACCGGGGCGGGTGGGCGCGACGGCGATGGTGAAGACGAAGGGAACCGCGACGAGCGCCTGGTAGAGCAGCCGACTCCGGGTGTCTCCGAGACGGACAGCCAGCGTGAGCTTGTCGTGCTCACGATCCGTGGGGATGTCCCGCACGTTGTTGGTGACGAGGATGGCGCAGGCCAGCGCACCGGAGGCGATGCCACCGGCGAGGGACAGCCACGTGAGGCGCTCGACCTGCACGTAGGTCGTGCCCATGACGGCCACGAGGCCGAAGAAGACGAAGACTGCGATCTCCCCGAGACCCCTGTAGCCGTAGGGCTTCTTGCCACCGGTGTAACCCCATGCGGCCGCGATGGCGAGAGCACCGACCAGCAGCAGCCAGGGGGTGGTGAGGAGGGCTAGCACCAAGCCAGAGACCGCCGCGATGCCGAAGGCCGCGAGGGCGGCACGGAGCACGGCACGGGGCGTCGCGTGACCACCTCCGACCAGGCGCAGCGGTCCGACCCGGACCTCGTCCGTCCCTCGGATGCCGTCGCTGTAGTCGTTCGCGTAGTTCACGCCGACCTGGAGCGCGAGGGCGACGAGGAGGGCGAGCAGAGCACGGCCGGGGCGGAAGGCGTCGACGGCCTGGGCGGCGCCGGAGCCGACGAGGACGGGAGAGATCGCTGCCGGCAGGGTGCGCGGGCGAGCGCCTTCGATCCAGTGCGCGAGGCTCGTCATGTCAGTTCAGAGCGTAGTTGGACCCGATCGACCTTGCCGCCCGGCAGGATGGGCAGGGCCGCGAGGACCACGAGCCGCCGGGGTGCGGCCACTCGTGACACCCGGTCAGCCACCCACTCGCGGGCTTCGTCGAGGCCCAGCGGCGCGCGGGTCACCACGCAGGCGACCACCGCCGATCCCCACTCCGCGTCCGGCACACCGAGCACGGCGGCCTCGACCACCGAGGGGTGCTCCAGGAGCGCCGCCTCCACGGCCAGTGGCGCGACCTTCTCGCCGCCGGTGATGACCATGTCGTCGGCGCGGCCGAGCACCTCGAGCCTGCCGTCGACGAGGGCGCCGACGTCCGACGTGACGAAGGTGCCGTCGAACCGCGAGCCGAACCTGTAGCCCAGTGCCACCACCGGCCCGGACAGGACGATGCGATCGGTGACGGACAGCGAGACCCCGGCCAGCGGGACGCCGTCGTACACGCATCCCCCGCTCGTCTCCGACATCCCGTAGGTCGTGACGACGCGCAGACCGCGGGCGCGGGCAGCGTCAAGCAGGGACGGTGGGGCGGCGGCACCCCCCAGCAGGATGGCCTCGAAGCTGCGCAGCCGCGGGTCGTCCATCATCCGCTGCAGCTGGGTCGGGACCAGCGAGCAGTACCGGCAGCCGGCAGGGTCGAGCGAGGGCTCGAAGCCCGACCGCAGCACCACCTGCAGGCCGCCGATGTGCGTCACGGGCAGGGTCAGCCACCAGCGGCCCGGGCCCCCGAGCCGCTCGAGGGCCGCGTCGGCTGACGCCCGCAGGCACGCGGCAGTGAGCAGCACCCCCTTGGGCGACCCGGTCGAGCCCGAGGTGGGAACGACCAGGCAGACCTCGTCCTCGACCGGTTCCTGCGGCCGCACGGCAGCCAGCACTCGCTCTCGCAGGACCGGGTCGCTGGGGACGGGAAGCACCGCCGGACCCGACCCGTCGAGGGCAGCGCGGAGGGCATGAGACAGCGCCGGGCCGGGGACCGCCTCGACGGCGACGAGAGGGCGCACCACTCAGAAGTAGTAGGGGTACGGGGCCCAGTCGGGGTCGCGCTTCTCGAGGAACGCATCGCGTCCCTCCACGGCCTCGTCGGTCATGTAGGCCAGTCGGGTGGCCTCACCCGCGAACACCTGCTGGCCCATCAGGCCGTCGTCCACCGCGTTGAACGCGAACTTCAGCATCCGCTGCGCCTGAGGGCTCTTTCCGCAGATGGTCTTGCCCCACTCGATGGCCTTCGCCTCCAACAGGGCGTGGGGGACGACCTCGTTCACCATCCCCATCCGGTAGGCGTCCTCGGCCGTGTGCACGTTCCCCAGGAAGAAGATCTGACGAGCGAACTTCTGGCCGACCTGCTTTGCCAGGTACGCGCTTCCGTAACCGCCGTCGAAGGAGCCGACGTCGGCGTCCGTCTGCTTGAACTTCGCGTGCTCCTGCGAAGCCAGCGTCAGGTCGCACACCACGTGGAGCGAGTGGCCGCCACCTGCCGCCCACCCGTTCACGACGGCGATGACCACCTTCGGCATGGTGCGGATGAGGCGCTGCACCTCCAGGATGTGCAACCGGCCGGCGCGTGCCGGATCGACCGTGTCGGCCGTGTCCCCGGAGGCGTACTGATAGCCGGCCCGCCCGCGGATCCGCTGGTCACCGCCGGAGCAGAACGACCAGACGCCGTCCTTGGGGGCAGGTCCGTTGCCTGTCAGCAGCACGCACCCGACGTCCGGAGACATCCGTGCGTGGTCCATCGCCCGGTAAAGCTCGTCGACCGTCCCCGGTCGGAACGCGTTGCGCACCTCGGGGCGGTCGAACGCGATGCGGACGATCCCGGCCGACACGTGCCGGTGGTAGGTCAGGTCCACCAGGTCCTCGAACCCGGCGGCGACCCTCCACTCGCTGGGGTCGAAGGTCTCTGAAACGGTGGTCACATGCCCACCCTAGGAGTCGACGTGGAGGTGCACGTCGTCAGCATCCCGATGCTGGTGCCCTTCCGGGGAGTACGCCACCGCGAGGCCCTCCTGATCGAGGGACCGCAGGGCTGGGGTGAGTTCTCGCCCTTTCTCGAGTACGACGACCAGGAGGCCGCCCGCTGGCTCGCCGCCGCCCTGGAAGCAGCGACCGTCGGCTGGCCCGTGCCGCTCCGCGACCGGGTGCCGGTCAACGCCACCGTCCCTGCCGTCGCCGCCGCGGAGGTCGGCGCCGTGCTCGACCGCTTCCCCGGATGCACCACCGCGAAGGTCAAGGTGGCGCAA